>CALGEE010000410.1 GCA_937881525.1 uncultured Sphingomonadales bacterium
TTGAAACGGCATCTGGATTACTTTGCCAATCCTCGCTACCGACATGAATTTCACCTGTTTTTTTGAGAGCTAGAACCCACTCTAGCGCTTGTACTGCGATGATTTGCATTTTTTGTCTTTGGGATTCTTAGGAATGATCTCTATTCCGATCTGAACATCAGCATTATTATTGCCAATCAGCAAGTGTTTTAGAGGCCAAACCGCTATGAACAGAATTACGCTTGAGTCTGGCAAAAGAGGTGGCAAACCATGTATTCGTGGCCTACGCATCACGGTATATATGATGTTCTGTCTATGCTATCCGAAGGTATGACACAACAGGAAATACTCGAAGATTTCCCAGAGCTTGAGCCGGCCGACATCCTAGCCGTTCTCGCTTTTGCTGCAGATCGAGAGCACCGCACATATTCTTTGGCCGTTCAATGAAGTTGTTGTTAGATGAGAATTTGTCTCGGCGACTTGTCCCTTTTTGCATAACGCATACCCGGGTAATTCTTAAGTTGTTTTACTTGGAATGGAGCCAGCATCCGACAGATAAATCTGGCAAACAGCATTGGACAATAACTTTGTCATAGTGACACGGGATGCTGATTTTGAAGAGTTGTCTGTTGTTTTGGGTCAGCCTCCTAAGATTATTTGGCTTAAATTTAAAAATCAATCACGCGCTGCAATATTGAAAATCCTCTTGGATCATTTGATTACGATTGAAGATGCGTTGCTTGCAAAGGATCTGGCGTGTTTTGAATTAACACAGACTTACTAGTGCCAGACTGTTAATCTGTAGGTCCTTGGTTCGAGCCTAGGTTGGGGAGCCAAAACTGTGTATTGGCGGTGGTTTCAGTCGCGACAAAATTTGACAACTTTACGTTGCACATTTTGGAGCATGACATGAACAATCACCATGATTCTAGCCCTCTGACCAAGGATGCTGATTTCACGCTAGCGCAACTCGCTGACGTTTATTTAGCCTGCTACCGAGGTCGCGATGTGAACTTCGGGCAACGCCTATCGTTCTTCATTGATCGCTTTGGCGCAAAGCCAGCGCGAGTAATTGAATCGCCCCGGATTTGGAGGAGGCTTCAATTCCTGAGAGAATGAAGCCATGAAGAAATCAACGAAGTTTGCCCCAGAAGTCCGTGAACGTGCCGTGCGCATGGTGCAGGAGCATCGAAGCGAGTACCCATCGCTTTGGGCCACGGTTGAATCAATAGCGCCCAAGATTGGCTGCATCCCGTCAACGCTGCTTGAGTGGGTCAAGCGTGCAGAGGTCAACAGCGGCAAGCGAGCAGGTGTCACAACCGATGAGCATGAGCGTGTTAAAGCGCTAGAGCGTGAAGTTAAGGAATTACGGCGTGCCAATGAGATTTTGAAATTGGCTAGCGCTTTTTTCGCTCAGGCGGAGCTCGACCGCAAGCTGAAATAAACGCATTTATCGATCGATACCGGTCTGACTATGGGGTCGAGCCGATCTGCAGGGTTTTGCAGGTCGCCCCATCAGCCTACTGGCGACATGCTGCCCAGATAAAAAACCCAGCGCTTCGCAGTCAACGAGCGAAACGCGATGAGCAATTGTTGCCGATCATTAAAGACACTTGGAACGTTAACTTCCGGGTGTACGGGGCGCGTAAGGTCTGGCGTGAAATGGGTCGGCAAGGTCACACCGTTGCCCGCTGCACGGTCGAGCGTCTGATGGCTTTGCATGGCATGCACGGTGTGCGCCGCGGCAAGGTGGTCAGAACAACAGTGCCGGGTGACAAAGCGCTGTGTCCACTGGATCTGGTGAAACGGCAGTTTCATGCCGACCGACCTAACCGTCTGTGGGTAGCTGATTTCACCTACGTGTCGACCTGGCAAGGATGGGTCTATGTTGCATTCGTTGTAGACGTGTTTGCATGTCGTATCGTGGGTTGGCGCATGAGCAGTTCAATGACTTCAGACTTTGTGCTCGATGCACTGGAGCAGGCTATCTATGCCCGCAAGACAGGCGATGATAAAGAACTGGTTCATCACAGCGATCGGGGTTCTCAATACCTCTCAATCCGATATACAGACCGATTGGTTGAAGCAGGCATTAAAGCCTCTGTGGGCACAACTGGAGATAGCTATGACAATGCATTGGCTGAGACCATTAATGGACTTTACAAGACTGAACTGATTCACCACCGAGGCCCATGGAAGACAAAGGCTGCCGTGGAGATGGCCACCCTGGAATGGGTGGCTTGGTTCAACAACAAACGCCTGTTAAGCTCAATCGGCTATATTCCACCAGCTGAAGCTGAACAGAACTACGACAGGCAAAAACAGTTTGAGGTTCTGGAAAGCGAAGTACTTTAACCAACCCGCCTCCTCTAAATCCGGGGCGATTCAATACTGACATCTGGGTTCTGTTGATCCACACCGCGGTAACCAAGATCGACGTACACATCT
>CALGEE010000411.1 GCA_937881525.1 uncultured Sphingomonadales bacterium
CGGGTACTCTGGGCTATCGACAGCCTTACACCTTGCTGAACGAGGTCATAACGTGGCCATTGTCGAGGGCGCGCGCATTGGTTGGGGCGCATCTGGGCGCAACGGCGGCCAAGTCGTCAACGGCCTGAACGCGTCTTTGCAAACCATCAAACGTAGGTACGGCACGGATACAGCAAATTTTGTCGCTGGTCTGGTCATGGAAGGCGGCGAAATTATTCGCGAGCGCATTAAGACTTACGATATCCAATGCGACTACAAGCCCACAAACCTGTTCACGGCCTGCACCGCAGCCCATATGCGCGAACTTGAAGAGCGTTTGGCCCTATGGCAGGGCTACGGATTAAACACGCAAGAAATGGTATATAAAGACCAAATCGGCGCATATGTGGGCTCCGATATCTATGCGGGCGGAATGATCGACCACGCGGGTGGTCACATGCATCCGCTTAACCTTGCCTTGGGCGAGGCCGACGCCTTTGAAAAAAACGGCGGTACGATTTTTGAAATGTCCCCTGTTGTTGACGTCGACTATGAAGCCGCCCGCCCCGTGGTTAGAACTGAGGCAGGCACCATCACCTGTAAAACTGTTGTGCTTTGCGGCAACGCCTACCTTGGCAAAGTTGTCCCAAAACTGGCATCCCGCGTGATGCCGGTGTCGACACAGGTGATGGCGACCGAGCCGCTCTCGGTCGAAATGGCCAAACGCCTTTTGCCAACTGACACATGCGTCGAAGATATCCGCTACATCTTGGACTACTACCGCTTGTCCGCAGACAATCGGCTCCTGTTTGGCGGTGGCACCGTTTACGGTGGCGCCGATCCGCGCGATATCGAGGCAAAGCTCCGCAAGAACATGAACAAAGTATTCCCTGAGCTGGCGAACACCAAGATTGAGTACGCTTGGAGCGGTAACTTTGCGCTGTCGTTTAGCCGCGTGCCGCAAATGGGCCGCCTCAACAACAACACCTATTTCGCACATGGCTATTCAGGGCATGGCGTCACGGGTTCACATACCTTTGGACGCATCTTGGCTGAAGCGATTTCCGGCGATGCAAGCCGTTATGACGTGTTCGAAAAAGTGCCCTACATCCCATTCCCGGGGGGCCGCATGTTCCGCGTGCCATATTCCATCATCGGCTCTTGGTACTACGGATTTAAAGACAAATTTGGATTGTGAGAAGACCATGCCCATCCGTGATCACCAATGAAACATATCTCATCCTATTATGCGGCCACCGCAAACCCGGTTGCGGGTTTTGCGCAGCTCACATCAGATATCACCGCTGACGTCGCCATTATTGGCGGCGGTTTCACCGGCGTGGCAACTGCGCTTGAGCTCGCAGAACGCGGCCTGAGTGTTGTGCTCTGCGAGGCCAACCAAATTGGTTGGGGTGCTTCTGGGCGCAATGGCGGTCAAATCACTGGTAGCCTGTCTGGTGACAAAGCTATGCAGCGCGAGTTTCGCCGCACGCTTGGAGACAAAGCGGCAGACTATGTGTGGGAGCTGCGGTGGCGTGGGCATGATATTATCCGCAAGCGGATAGCCAAATATGGTATCGATTGCGATCTCAAATTCGGACATATGCAAACAGCGCTGACGCATGGGCAATTGGCCGAATTGCAGAGCACTTACGACCAAGGCTGTAGGCATGGAATGTCCGATGACCTCACCATGGTCTCTAAGGCGGATATGCACGCCTATCTTGAAACGGACCTCTATATTGGCGGGTTACTGAACCGAAAAAACATGCACCTCCATTCCTTGAATTTGTGTCTGGGACAAGCGCAAGCCGTGGAATCACTGGGCGGGAAGGTCTTTGAGAACAGCAAAGTTGTCAAAATCGAACATGGATCAAAACCCGTGGTGCGCACTGCGAAAGGCTCCGTGCGCGCCGACAAAATTATGCTCGCGGGCAACGCCTATCATTTGCTTGAACAAAAGAAACTGAGCGGCAAACTGTTCCCCGCCTCACTCGCAAATATGGCGACTTCGCCGCTCTCTGTTGAAGATGCAACCGCGATCAATCCGCATAACCTTGCGGTCTATGACGGGCGTTTCGTGTTGGATTACTATCGCCTGACAGCTGACAATCGAGTCATGTTTGGCGGCGGCACAAACTACTCGGGCCGCGACAGCCAAGACGTTGCACGGGAGCTGCGACCGGCGTTGGAGCGGACCTTCCCACGCCTCAAGGGCATTGAAATCGACTACAGTTGGTCAGGGATGGATGGTATCGTCCTAAATCGCATTCCCCAGGTCGGGCGCATCGGGTCGAACGTCTTTTACGTCCAAGGCTACAGCGGACACGGTATTGCGCTCAGCCACATTCTCGCGGAGATCACCGCGGAATGTCTCATGGGCGATCCCTCAGAGTTTGCGGTGTTCGAAAATTGCAGGCACTGGAGCCTGCCCGTGGGTCGAACACTCGGCAGCATGATGATTGCTGTGGGAATGACCTATTACAGTTTTCGAGATAAATTAGAAGGTTAAGTCGTAAAGTCAGCTGTGAAGGGCTCCTTAATTCCTAGAGAAATTACAATGAGCGACCCTTGGGGGGCAGGTCATGTCGCTCCGCGGTTGCGGCCTTTGGCGCTTCTTTTGGGTGGGTTCAGACAAAACCACTCCATAATTTAATATAGATTTTCATTATTCGCTGCCTCAGGCTTTCCTCATCAACAGAAAGTTTGGAGAAGCGTAATGTCAAAATCCTTAGCAAGTAAATCATTCACCAATCCCGATGTTTTGAAAGAGCCAGACAAAACTCATTCAGCTTCGGTTGATCTGGGTGTGGCAACAGCCACCAAATTGGTGCTTCAACCGGGCTGGAAGTGGTCCGAATGCGTCAAACCTTTGGTGGGTGGTCATAGCTGTCAAGCAGCCCATGTTGGCGTTGTCGTTCAGGGCTCAATGACTGTGGTACATGATGACGGGGCTGAAATCACCGTACATGCGGGCGACGCATATACCTTCGCTCCGGGCCATGATGGCTGGGTCAATGATGACATTGAGTTCATCGGCTATGAAGTCACCGTATCGGCCAAGAACTTTGGAGCCTGGACGACTGCTCACAGTTGAGCCGCGCCACCAAAGGCAGCATGGCCCATGGTTGGGCCAAAAACAAATGGTCGACTTGCCAGACCTGGCTGATCCTCACTTCAAGTGTCAGCCCGGTCAGGCGATGCCCGACCGCTCAAATTAGGAGGTAAACTATGAAAGTATTCTTTTTAGCGGCCTTTAACGACGACGGCTTGGCGGGTCTTTTGAAAAGCAGCTATGCGGCACGTCGGCAAGCCATGGAGGACATGGCCCAAGGCGCCGGTGGCAAGCTCAATAATCTTACATTTTTGCAAGGTCATTTTGATGTGCTTGTTGAAATGGAATTGGACTCTGTCGAAACCGCCTCAGCGATTGCCGCCACAGTTAGGCTCTCTGGGGCGATTGACGATCTGATGGTGATGCCAGAGTTCAATATCGACAAATCTATCTCTGCTGCCGCCAAACTTGGGTACGCGCCCCCTGGCCAAGAGTGATCACGCAGACACATCGCAATGATGCGTCATGAAATATTATCAGAGGCACAGCTTTAGGGAGCACAGACGGGACGGGTGCGCTTGGCGTCCCAATGCAACTTATTTTTGCACTTTAGTCTGGGCATGTCGCGGCAAATATATGCTCTTAATAAAAGAGTTTGGACGAGGGGTAAGGCGGTTGTTAATGAGATCGAGACCCTCGTGCGGTGTCTCGGCAGTCCGGGCACTCTTGTCAGTGA
>CALGEE010000412.1 GCA_937881525.1 uncultured Sphingomonadales bacterium
GGAACGATTAGCGTCGTTGATGATGATGTTGTGTCCTTGTCCAATCTTCAACGGCAAATTCTTTACAGCGAAAACGACATTGGGACGGAGAAAGTCGATGCCGCGGGCGCCGCTGTGGCGCGGTTAAACCCCGACGTGACCTTCCATGGAATCAAGCAGCGTATCGACCGCTCCACCTCGGCAGACATTCTAACAGGCGTCGATGTCGTCATTGACGGTTGCGACAACTTTGCAACCCGCCTTATCGTGAACGACCTGTGCCTTGCCGCCAAAGTGCCTATGGTCAGCGCCGCCATTGGCCAGTTTCATGGACAGATCGGAACGTTCACTGGATGGCACGAGGATGCCCCCTGCTACCGCTGTTTTGTGGGTGACGCGCATGACCCCGATGATTGCGACGACTGCGCCACACAGGGCGTTCTAGGAGCTATGTGTGGCCTTATAGGATCATTTGCTGCCGTGGAGGTCATTCGCGCGCTGACAGGCTTTGGAGAGGTCCAAAAGGGCAAGCTAGTTCTGTTCGACGGCATGGCTCCCGCGATGCGTTCTATACAGCTACCCAAAGATCCTGCTTGCAGAAGCTGCGGCGCTCTAGCCGCCTAGTATTTCATCTACCCATGCGGGCACGACTTGGGTCGCTGGGCCATGCCGCGATTCTGCGAACCATGATGTGCCGTGCGATGGCTCAAGGTTTAATTCTAACGTCCTGATGCCCTTCTGCCGCGCCTCGCGCACAAGGCCAGCGGCCGGGTAAACCGCGCCTGATGTGCCAATGCTGACGAACAGGTCCGCGTGGTTCAGCGCGTGGTAAATCTCGTCCATCCGGTAAGGCATTTCTCCGAACCACACGATGTCAGGCCGCAACTGCCCTGCTATGCCGCATGCTGGGCAGGCGGGTCGGTCGGTCAATGTCCCGCGCCATGGGTGGCGTTCATCGCAGGCAATGCACCACGCAGTCAAATGCGTACCATGCATATGCAGCAGACGCTTTGCCCCTGCCCGTTCGTGCAAATCGTCGACATTTTGGGTGACAAGCAGCAGATTTCCCGCCCAAGCGACATCCAACCGCGCCAGCGCATAGTGCGCGGCATTTGGTTCAACCTGCTGAATACGTTCGCGGCGCATATCGTAAAAACGCAGGACAAGGTTGGGGTCACGCGCGAAAGCCTCAGGGGTCGCCACATCCTCTACCTTATGCTGTTCCCAAAGCCCGCCTGCACTGCGGAAAGTATCAATACCGCTCTCGGCACTGACCCCAGCGCCCGTCAGAATGAGGATATTTTTGATGTCTTGATCCACATTCATGCCCTCAACGTCACCCCGAACTTGTTTCACCACCTTAATATAGTAAGACCGGTGGACAAGGTCAGGGTGTTAAATATGAAAATTGGAATCATTGGCAGCGCAGGACGCATGGGGCAGGCTTTGGTCAACGCTATTCAGGCGGATGGCCACGAACATGCAGGCGGCGTCGACAAAGACGGTGATCTGGCCGCGTTAATCGCCGCATCCGACATACTGGTCGATTTTTCAAGCCCTCACGCGCTGGAAGCAAATCTTGACGCCTGCGTTGCAGCGGGCAAGCCGATCGTCATAGGCATGACCGGGTTGGAGGAACGCCACCATTTCCTGATCGACGATGCCGCGCGCGACATTCCCGTTTTGCAGACAGGCAACACGTCCGTAGGCGTAACGATGCTGGCCGCATTGGTCGAGCAAGCCGCCCGCCAGCTTGGTGAGGATTGGGACATCGAAATATTGGAAATGCACCACCGGCATAAGGTTGATGCCCCTTCGGGCACGGCCCTCCTTCTGGGCGAAGCCGCTGCCAAGGGCCGCGCCGTCGACCTAAAGGATCATAGCGACCGCGGCCGCGACGGCATTACCGGCGCGCGCAAGGCCGGCAATATCGGTTTTGCATCCTTACGTGGCGGCAGCGTTGCTGGCGACCATATGGTTATATTCGCATCCGATAACGAACGCATCGAACTTGTCCACCGCGCCGAAAATCGGGCGATATTCGCCAATGGCGCGGTAAAGGCTGCAGTCTGGCTGATGCGCCAAAAGGTCGGCCGGTATAATATGCAAGAAGTCCTCGGCCTTTGAAAAAAGACGACATCTTTGAATTTTACCGGCGGTTGGCGGAGGCAAATCCCGACCCTGAAACTGAGCTGGCTTATGGTAACCCATACCAGTTATTGATCGCCGTTACCTGTTCGGCGCAATCAACTGATGTGGGTGTCAACAAGGCGACGAAGGCTTTGTTTGAAGACGTAAAGACGCCCGCGCAAATGGTCGCGCTTGGGCTGGATGGCTTGAAAGCGCATATCAAGACCATTGGCCTTTACAACAACAAGGCAAAGAACGTCATCGCGCTGTCCGAGATCCTCGTGCGCGGTCATGCAGGCGAAGTGCCCGCGGACCGCAATGCGCTGGAGGCATTGCCCGGCGTGGGCCGCAAGACCGCCAATGTGGTTATGAACATAGCCTTTGGCGCTGAAACCTTCGCCGTCGATACGCATATTTTCCGACTGGGAAACCGCACGGGCATTGCGCCGGGCAAGACCGTCGTCGCGGTCGAAAAGGCACTTGAGAAAAGCACCCCAAAGCCGTTTCGTATTGGCGCGCACCATTGGCTGATTTTGCATGGCCGCTATATCTGCAAGGCGCGCACCCCCGAATGCTGGCGTTGTCCAGTGGCCGACCTGTGCCGCTTCAAACCCAAAACACCAGCGCCCAAAATCAAGTCAGCTAAGGTTCAGGCTGACGCCGTTAAGGCAGACAAGTAATATTGGAGATGCAAAATGCGTAAGTTGCTGTTGATCATACCCGCCATTGTTTTGCTGTCCGGCGGCGCCACCTTCGCGCTTTCGAGCAAAAAAGAGCCCGAGCCTGTTCGCGCGGTGGGCGAACCGAAAAACTGCGTGACCATTTCGCAAATTCGTTCAACGAAGGTCATCGACAGCAGTAACATTGATTTTCACATGTTCGGCGGCAAGACGTACCGCAATAGATTGCCGCAAAGCTGCCCCGGGTTGAAATTCGAGGAGCGGTTTTCCTACCGTACTTCGCTCAATCAATTGTGCAGCGTCGACATCGTCCGCGTATTGCATGATCAAGGCGGGAGCCTGTACGAAGGCGCTGGATGCGGGCTTGGCAAGTTTCAAATGGTCGAGAAGGTTTTAGCTAATTAAGTAAATCCTCCCCATCGACTTGCGATGCGGAGAACTAATTTTACTTCCCAGTCCAGTTACCTGGACGCTTCTCGACGAATGCCGCCATTCCCTCTTTCTGGTCGACCGTACCAAAAAGGCCGTGGAACAAGCGGCGTTCGAAAACGATCCCTTGCTGCAACGTGGTTTCAAACGCAGCGTTGACCATTTCCTTGCACGCGATTGCGGCCAAAGGTGCCATCGCGGCGATTGCCGTTGCCGTCTTGATGGCTTCCTCGACCAACTCAGTTGTCGGAACGATCCGTGCGACCAAGCCCGAACGTTCGGCCTCTGCGGCATCCATCATCCGACCAGTCAGACACATTTCCATCGCCTTGGCCTTACCAATTGCGCGCGTCAGCCGCTGCGACCCGCCCATGCCAGGAGTAACGGCCAGCTTGATTTCAGGTTGCCCGAATTTGGCATTGTCGCCCGCAATGATAAAGTCCGCCATCATCGCAAGTTCGCATCCGCCACCAAGCGCAAAGCCGTTTACAGCGGCGATCCAAGGCTTGCGTGTAGCCGTCACGCGATCATAGCCTGCGAAGAAGTTCGAACCGTATATTTCGGCAAAGGATTGCGACGACATTTCCTTGATATCCGCGCCTGCGGCAAAGGCCTTTTCGCTACCGGTTAATACCGCGCAACGTTGGCTGTCATCGGCATCGAAAGCAGCGAAAGCAGCAATGAGGTCAGCCAGAACCTGACTGTTCAGCGCATTCAGCGCTTGCGGCCGGTTCAACGTCATCAGCGTAACAGCGCCGCGTTGTTCGACCAGGATTGTTTCGTATGTCATAAGGGCTTCCATTCTTCTTGCGCAGGCAATGGCGCAAATATCGCGTCAATCAGGTCTGCCGTGACGTCTTCAGCTGTCGCAGGATCCCATTTTGGAGCATTGTCTTTATCAACAATCACGGCACGCACGCCTTCGGTAAAGTCGGGACGCACGATGACCCGGCTCGCGATGCGATATTCCATGGCCATGTTATCGGCAAAGTCGGCAAGCGCGATACTATCTGCCAATTGGCGCAAAGCGACCTTGCAGGTTTGCGGACTTTTGGAACGCAAAGTTGCCAATTCGCGCATCGCCCACTCGCTTTCATCGCCCTCAAGGCTCGCCAGAATATCTTCAAACTGGTCGGAGCCAAAATGACGATTAATCAGGAACAATGTCTCTACAATTTTGGACTCTGGCGGCGTTTCCGACAAGGTGCCCAATATGCCGTCGATCCGCTCAACATCTTCGCTGGCAATCCGCATTTTGGCGTCGGCGAGCGCGCTGCTGGGTAGATAATGTGTGGCAAGACCAAGCGCGAGACAGCCCGATCCTGCGATCCGCGACCCAGTCAACGCCAGAAACTGCCCCGCACGGCCTTCAAGCCGCGACAGATACCAGCCGCCACCAACATCGGGGAAAAGGCCAATGCCGGTTTCAGGCATTGCGAATTTCGTATTCTCGGTGGCCACGCGGCAACGTGCAGGTTGGCTAATGCCAACGCCGCCACCCATCGTAATGCCATCCATGAATGCAACCACTGGCTTTGGGTATGTGAACAGCAAGTGGTTTAGCTGATATTCGTCATGGAAGAATTTTCGGCCAGACTCGCCATTATCATTTATCGCCGAATGGCGCAGGAACGCGATATCACCACCTGCGCAAAAGCCGCGGCCGTCGGCATGATCGATAACCACGCACTTCACCGCATCATCGTCCCGCCAGGCCAGCAACGCCTCAGTCATCGCATGCACCATGGGCAGAGTCAGCGCGTGCAACGCGGACGGCCGGTTCAGGCTTATGAAACCCGCATGGCCTTGTACCCGAATCAAAACATCATCGGTCATTGGCGCAAAAGGTCCCGACCAATAATCATACGCATAACCTGATTTGTACCTTCAAGGATGGAGTGCACGCGCAGGTCGCGCCAGAAACGTTCGATCGGATAGTCGCGCAAATAGCCATAGCCACCAAACAGTTGAAGCGCCTGATTGACAATCTCACTGCCGCTATCGGTCGACAGCCGCTTGGCCATCGCTGAAAAGCGCGACTTGTCGGGTGCGTTGGCCGTGACCTTGGCTGCCGCAATATAAAGCAACGCACGCGCAGCTTCCAAATCCGTTGCCATATCCGCGAGCATGAATTGCGTATTCTGAAATTCGGAAACGGGCTGGCCAAATTGCTGACGCTCTTTGGTATAGGCAATCGATTCATCCAGACAACGCTGCGCGCCGCCCAGCGAACAGGCGCCAATGTTCAACCGCCCGCCGTCGAGGCCCATCATGGCAAAGCGGAAGCCATCCCCTTCTGCGCCAACGCGATTGGCCACAGGCACACGGCAATCTTCGAAAATCACTTGCGCAGTTGGCGATGCATTCCAACCCAGCTTTTTCTCCTGAACGCCGAAACTCAGGCCAGGCGTGTCCTTATCAACAACCAAGCAACTAATGCCCTTTGCCTTATCATCGCCGGTGCGGACCATGACAACATAGACGTCATTATAGCCAGCGCCTGAAATGAACTGCTTCGTGCCGTTGAGCACATAATGATCGCCATCGCGCCGCGCGCTGGTCTTCAGCGCCGCTGCATCCGACCCACTGCCAGGCTCCGTGAGGCAATAGCTTGCGATTTTGTTCATAGGCACAAGGTCAGGCAAATAACACGACTTAAGCTCTGCATTGCCAAAGCAATCGATCATCCATGCCGCCATATTGTGGATGGAGATAAAAGCGCTGGTGGTAGGGCAACCATAGGCCATCGCTTCCATGATCAATGCGGCTTCCAAACGGCCTAAGCCGGTTCCGCCCGATTCTTCAGACACATAAATTCCGCCAAAGCCAAGCGCTCCGGCGGCCTTCCACACATCTACCGGATAATGGGATTTTTCATCCCATTCGGCGGCAAAAGGCGTGATCGCATCTGCGGTGAATTTACGCGCCATGTCTTGAATGGCAACTTGATCGTCATTGAGTTCAAACTGGTTTTGCATGAGGCCGCCCTAGCATTGCATTTTTGAGTTATCCAGACATAAGCTTCGGGCAACGCACATATCGTGTTCGTAGACCATCGACGATGTCGGTGCGCACTATCTGATCGTGGTCTTCGCTTATTTTGAACGCCATCATCCGTGTCGATTTGTGTGTTTTATCTACAAATTGAAACTCGGCCGCCATAGTCTTCGATGTCATACGTTTGCCCTGCACCATCGTGCCAATGGATCCAGCAAGCTTAATCAGCCGACCTTGAAG
>CALGEE010000413.1 GCA_937881525.1 uncultured Sphingomonadales bacterium
TTGCAGACCAGATTAAGGCGCAGGAGGAGGAGCGCCCCGCGTTGTTGCGCACTGCAGAAAATGCCGAGCGGCAGGCGCGTGAAAGCGAGATTGCTCTGGCCAATGCGTCCGCCGAGCAAGCGCGCGCCGATGCCGAATCGCGCGTGGCAAATGCCGCGTTGGCGGCGGCGACAACGCGCGTTCAACGGGCAGAGCAAGCCTGCGAGCGCATCTGCGCCGAACGCGACGTTTTGGGAGATGAGACCGCATATACCGCCGCCAAAAGCGACGCCAATGCCAGCGTCGAAGCATTGCAGAAGCAATTGCAGAATGACGTTGCTACACATGACGCCGCCGACGCTCGTCGGACGGAGTTGATATCTGCCCGCGACATCACCCAAATAGCCATCGCGAGCGCCAAGGCCGAACTCGCCGCGTTGCTAACTGAACAGAGCGCGTTGCAGCGCTCCTTGACCAAGGGCCAAGGCGACAAGGCCATTGACCGCATTACGGTCAAGCCCGGCTATGAACGCGCTTTGGCTGCGGCGTTGGGCGACGATGCAGATGCAAGCATTGGCGGAGAAACGGGGCGCCGCTGGCTTGGCGGGACCGCGCCCATGAGCAAGCTTGCCAATGATGCGCTGATCCAATTTGTGGATGCACCGCCAGAACTGGCCGCGCGGCTGTCAATGGTTCGTGTCGTGGAAACGGACGATGGCAAAGCGCTTGCATCTGGCGAACGCATGGTAACGTTGGCCGGGAAACTGCGACGTTGGGATGGCTTTGCGACCGATGGGGATGGTGCCACAATCGCAGAACAATTGGTCCGCGCCAACCGCCTTGCGGAACTCGATTTGCTGATCATGCCTGCGCAGGTCGCACTAGATGCACAGGCGCAAAGCCTTTTGCAAATGACGGATAAGATTGAAGCTGCGAAGGACGCGGTCCGGACGACGGCCGCGGCGCGTGTGGTGACTGAAGGCCAGTTGCGGCAAGCACTGCGCGCCGCCGATCAAGCTGAGGATGCGTTGACGCGGTTGAAGTCTGCAAAGGCCGCGCTTGGCGACAGAATGGCCGCAACCGAGCAAGATTTGGCCGAGGCACAAGCGGAGCGCAAAGCAGCCGAGACGGCACGCAACGCCCTGCCCGACGGGTCGCATCATGCGGACCTCGTGCAAAGCCTTGCCACCGCGCATGAGGCAACCCGCGATTTAATAGCCCGCAATCAGGCAGACCTGTCCGCGCTGGAACAACGCATCGCGCAAAGCCGCGAACGGCGTGCCGTGAGGATGGCCGAAATTCGCAGCTGGCAGGAACGCGCCGGCGAAGCCGAACGCTGGATTGCTGAAATGAACACACGCAGCGCGGATATCTTTACTGAGCAAGAGGCAATGGCGGGAAGGCCGGAAATCCTAGCGCGTGACATTGCTACTTTGCGGGCAGACAAAGATGAGCTGGCCGAGAAACTCGCTGGCCTGCAAACTGCCGAGACGGCCCATGAAGCGACGTTGCGCGCGCTGGAAAGCGAATTGGCAGCAGCGGCGGAGCGCCTGTCGGTTGCCCGCGAGGCCCGCGCTGGCGCCAATGCGCGCGCCGAAAATCAGGAACAGCGCCGCGTTGAAATGGGCCGCATTTCGGGAGAACGGTTCGAATGCCCGCCGCCTGTCCTTCCCGAAAAGCTGAACTTTGATGAAGATGCGATGGACGATGCCGCCGTGGAATCGAACCGGCTCGACCGCTTGCAAAATGAGCGGGAGCGTATTGGCCCAGTCAACCTCATCGCTGCTGATGAGCTCGCCGAACTGGAAACACAGCAAGGGGCCAGCGTTGCCGAAAGCGAAGAGCTTACCCTCGCCATAAATCGTCTGCGCGGATCCATCAGCAGCTTGAACCGCGAAGGCCGCGCGCGGCTGCTTACCGCATTTGAAGCTGTCGACGGCCACTTTCGCCGCCTGTTTGCGACGTTGTTCAATGGCGGACAAGCGCATCTGGCCTTGATTGACAGCGATGACCCTTTGGAAGCTGGCCTCGAAATTTTCGCGCAACCACCGGGCAAAAAACTTCAGTCGCTTACCTTGCTATCAGGCGGAGAACAGGCGCTTACGGCGGTTGCGCTTATCTTTGGTTTGTTCCTCACCAACCCTGCACCCATTTGCGTGCTCGACGAAGTCGACGCGCCACTTGACGACGCCAATATCGAACGCTTCTGCGACTTGCTCGACGCGATGACGCGTGAGACCGATACGCGCTACCTCATCGTCACCCACAATGCCGTGACGATGAGCCGGATGCACCGCTTGTTTGGCGTAACAATGGTCGAACAGGGCATCAGCCGACTGGTATCGGTTGACCTTGGGGACGCAGAGCAATTACTGGCCGCAGAATGACTTTACATGGCCCCATCACCAACAGCTTTATTTCGCAACGCCTTCGGCTGAACTATGTCGATTGGGGCAACCCCGATGCGCCACCCCTGCTTTTGGTCCATGGCGGCCGCGACCACGCGCGCAGTTGGGATTGGGTTGCTGAGGAATTACGCAATGATTGGCATATCATTGCACCTGACTTGCGTGGCCATGGTGACAGCGCATGGTCACCAGATGGCAGCTATGAAATGTCGACATTTGTTTATGACATGGCGCAATTGATCCATCAGCTGAACCTTGCACCTGTCAGCATCATCGCCCACTCAATGGGCGGCAATATTGCGACACGCTATGCTGGTCTGTTCCCTACAAATGTCCGGAAAATGGTCAATATTGAAGGATTGGGCCTGTCGCCAAAGATGCAGGCCGAACGCGACGCGATCGGCATCCAAAAGCGTTTCCGGCAATGGATTGAGGATAAGCGCAACGCCGCCGGTCGCTCGCCCAAACGCTACCCCAATATCGAAGCTGCTTATGAACGGATGAAGACCGAAAACAGCTATTTGACCGACGAACAAGCGCGTCACCTGACGGTCCATGGCATAAGCCGCAACGAAGACGGCAGCTGGAGCTGGAAGTTCGACAACTACCTCAATATCTGGGCGATATTCGACATGCCGCGTGAGGATTTGATGGCCATATGGCAGTCCATCACCTGTCCGATGCTGATGATGTATGGGGCCAACAGCTGGGCATCCAACCCCGAAAAGGATGGCCGCATAGCCCATTTCCCAACGGCAAAGGT
>CALGEE010000414.1 GCA_937881525.1 uncultured Sphingomonadales bacterium
AACCATAGGCAGAAACTGCGTGTTTTGGCACACGACGGTTATAATAAATCATGCCGTGGCGACATATTGTGTACGGAATGCGTGACAACGAGTGATCCTCCTGAATAAAACTTCAAAGGAAAATCAATAATTTAGGTTGGAAAATGGCACCCCAACACGGCGATCGAACTGGTAAAATTATGATTTAATATTAATGGGTTAGTTGATCATAGCGTTGGATAAACGGTCCCGAAAGTGGTCCCCCTGAGATGGGGGTGGACCAACCGTTTGGCTGGTCAATTTCAAGAGCAACTGTTCCACGGCTTTAGCCGAGTGACGTCAATTGTTGAACTCTGGATATGGCTCTGCCAGAAATCTGATGCTGGTTCACATCAGTCGGACATTACAGTTTTTTCTTTTTCTTGATTGCTTGCGTTTTACTCATCTCAAATTGGGCTGATTTGATGAAATCCCTCGATATATTCAATTGTTCGAATTTGTATTGCATTTTGGAAGTTTTCCATGCCAGATGTTTGAAGGGCGGCGCATGAAAGGTTAGTCTTGCAATTTATTCGTAAACTTATTTTGGTACTCATGGCATCATTGTTGACAGGTAATGCTTGGGCTGAAGGCGTGGGCGATAGCGTTCAAGGTGCCGCTGTGTTCAAAAAGTGCCAATCGTGTCATCAAGTTGGAGAAGATGCGAAAAATCGCGTGGGGCCACAACTGAATGATATTTTTGGGCGCACTGCGGGCGGCCTTGCGGGGGCCAAATACTCCAAGAGCATGATCGGTGCCGGAGAGGGCGGGCTGGTTTGGTCAGCAGAAACCTTGGACACCTTCCTAGAAAACCCGAAATCTTTGGTGGCAAGAACCCGGATGAGTTTCCGGGGTCTCAAGGATAAAGAAGATCGAGCAAATCTCATCGCTTATTTAAGTGAATTTTCCGACGGTTCGGCCAGTCTGCCAAGCGCGCAAGAGACCGGACAGGGGCCGGAGATCAGTCTTGATCCTTCTGTTCTCTTTATTGTCGGGGATTCCGAATATGGTGAATATCTGTCCAGTGAATGCTTGACATGTCACCAAAGCAACGGCACGAATGATGGTATTCCTGGGATTACGGCTTGGCCAACAAAAGAGTTTGTCATTGCCATGCACGCTTACAAACAAAAATTAAGGCCACATCCTGTCATGCAGATGATGGCGGGGCGTTTGTCTGATGAAGAGATTGCAGCATTAGCGGCGTATTTTAAGGACCTCGAATAAGAGGCGAAACTCTGGGAGGAGAAAACATGAAACTGAATAGACGCGTATTTATTGGTAGCGGGGCCGCAGCGGCGACCGCTTTGGCCCCGCCAATGGCTTTTGCCAATGGCCATGGCAAGCCTCGGGTTGTGGTTGTTGGTGGCGGGGCCGGTGGGGCGACCGCGGCGCGCTACATTGCCAAAGACAGCAAGGGTGCTGTTGATGTAACCCTGATCGAACCCTCGCGTATGTATTACACCTGCTTCTTTTCCAACCTCTATCTGGGTGGGATCAAAACCATCGATGACCTTGGCCATTCCTACGGCACAATGGCCGCAGGCGGCGTGAATGTAGTTCATGATTGGGCCGTTGGCGTGGATCGCGACGCCAAGACTGTCACATTGGCTGGTGGTGCATCTGTGCCCTATGACAAGCTCATTCTATCCCCTGGGATCGACTTTGTGGAAGGTGCTGTTTCGGGCTGGGGCCTGTCGTCGCAAAACGCAATGCCACATGCCTACAAAGGCGGCTCGCAAACCGAATTGCTCAAAGCGCAAATCGCCGCGATGCCACAGGGCGGCACATTCGCAATGGTTGCACCACCAAATCCCTACCGTTGTCCTCCAGGACCCTACGAGCGGGTATCGATGGTTGCGCATTATCTGAAAGCCAACAACCCGACCGCAAAAATCATTGTGGCCGATCCTAAGCCGAAATTCTCGAAGCAAGAGTTGTTCCAAGAAGGTTGGGCAAAACACTATAGCGGTATGATCGACTGGATTGGGGGCGACTTCGGCGGTGGCAATGTGTCGGTTGATCCAAGTGCCATGACTGTCACGATTGATGGTGAAGTGACCAAGGTCGATGTCTGCAACGTGATCCCAGCCATGAAAGCGGGTCGCATTGCCGAATTGGCCGGTGTGACGGACGGCAAGTTTGCTCCGGTCAACGCCATTAATATGTCCACCAAAGTGGATGCGGATGTCTATGTTCTGGGCGACGCCTCTCAACAGGGTGACATGCCAAAGTCCGGCTTCTCTGCAAATAGCCAGGCGAAGGTCTGCGCTAATGCGGTGCGCGGGGCTTTGACAGGGTCTCGAGTCTTCCCAGCCAAGTTCTCGAACACATGCTGGTCGTTGATTGATACCAATGACGGCGTGAAAGTTGGTGCGACTTATGAAGCCACCGATGAAAAGATCGCAAAGGTCGATGGTTTCATCTCTGCCACAGGCGAAACCGCCGATGTGCGCAAAGCGACCTACGAAGAATCCGAAGGTTGGTATGCAGCCATAACTGCAGACATGTTCGGCTAAAAATTTTAGGGGCTTTGATTAGTTTCAAAGCCCTTACTTGCATTTTGAAAAACACTAATCGTGGTATTGTCAGATTAAACTTGTGCGCGCATAAACTTTATGAACCCTTGGATGGTCATGGCTTTGCACGTAAGCGGCGATAACTGTTCGTCGTTGTTGTGTGACGCGCATACCTGCATCACGTAGCATATCATTTATCTCGTCAGGCACAGCGTTCATCTTGTCATCCTAAACTTGTGTAAGCTCCATAGCCAACCGGAAACTTTTTTTGCAAATCATTCGCAATTCCAATTGACAGTTACAAACAATTTGCGCTGATAGAAGCTAAATTTCATCCACAGGATAACTAAATGCTATCTCTATTCTTTAAAACGACAACTGTCGCGGCTATCATAGCGTTCTCTGCCACTGGTGCTTTTGGAGAGAACCGTATGAAAGTTGTCACGACCTTTACCGTGCTGGCCGATATGGCTGCAAACGTAGCGGGCGACGCGGCTGACGTGGTATCCATCACCAAACCAGGTGCTGAAATTCACGGCTACGAGCCGACACCGCAAGATATCGTGCGGGCGTCTGATGCAGACTTGATCTTGTGGAATGGCATGAATTTGGAACTCTGGTTTGAACAGTTTCTTACCAACGTGGAAGACGTTCCGTCCGCAACGCTAACTGACGGAATCGACCCGATTTCGATTTCCTCGGGCAGCTACGAGGGCAAGCCCAATCCGCATGCTTGGATGGGTTTGGATAACGCGCTGATCTACATCGACAACATCGTAGAGGCATTCGTCACGCAGGACCCCAACAACGCAGAAACATACATGGCCAATGCCAATGTCTATAAAGAAGAGCTTCGCGCCACCATCGAACCACTGCGCGCTGCTATTGCGGAAATCCCCGAAGATCGCCGCTGGCTGGTGACGTGCGAAGGCGCATTTAGCTACCTAGCTCGCGATTTTAGCATGAAGGAATTGTACCTTTGGCCGATGAACGCCGATCAGGTCGGCACGCCGCAACAGGTGCGCTCCGTAATCGATGGCGTTCGGGATAATGACATTCCGGTAGTCTTCTGTGAGAGTACGGTCAACACGGCCCCTGCCGAACAGGTGGCACGCGAAACCGGTGCGGCTTATGGCGGCGTACTTTATGTCGACAGCCTCAGCGAACCGGATGGCGAAGTTCCGACTTATCTGGATCTGTTGCGCGTGACATCCCGTACAGTGGCCGATGGTCTGACTTCTGCAACGAACTAGATAAGGATAAAACATCTGTAATGGACATGCGGTATCGCTGCCGCAGGCTACCTGCGTGAAACTGCAACAGCAGTATCCGCCAAAGGAAACGACATGCATGACGAAAAAACTTCAGCCGACCATCAAAACACCAAAACCAGTGTCGGCATCTCGGCGCAGGATGTAACGGTAACTTACCGCAATGGCCATACCGCCCTTTGGAATGCCAGTTTTGAAGTGCCGCGTGGCACCGTAACCGCATTGGTGGGTGTAAACGGCTCCGGTAAGTCAACTCTTTTTAAAGCCATTATGGGGTTTGTGCCTGCCGCCAAAGGTACAATTAAAATCCTTGGCCTTGATGTAAAAGAAGCGTTAGCCAAGAACCTTGTCGCCTATGTCCCCCAATCCGAGGAAATTGATTGGGCGTTCCCCGTTTTGGTCGAAGACGTAGTGATGATGGGCCGCTACGGTCACATGGGTTTCCTGCGACGCTCCAAGAAAGCCGACCATGACGCGGTCGATGATGCCCTGCGCCGCGTCAGCATGCAAGAGTTCAGAACTCGCCAGATTGGCGAGCTGTCTGGTGGCCAGCGCAAACGTGTGTTTCTTGCGCGGTCGCTGGCCCAAGACGGGCAAGTTATCCTGCTTGACGAGCCATTCACCGGCGTCGATGTTAAAACCGAAGAACAAATCATCGGCCTGCTGCGCGAGTTGCGCGCCGAGGGCCGTGTGATGCTGGTGTCGACCCACAACCTCGGATCGGTGCCTGAATTTTGTGACCGCACCGTTTTAGTCAAAGGTACTGTGCTGGCTCACGGACCAACCGAAACAACCTTCACGCGCGAAAATCTCGAAAATGCCTTTGGCGGTATATTGCGCCATTTTACACTGGGTGGCGACGCGTTGCATGATGATGATGACGGACGCTCGGTCACGATCTTTACCGATGACGAACGCCCGCTTGTGCAATATGGCGACAAAACCCAACGTACAAAGCGAGGCAAATGATGGAGTATCTGCTCGAACCATTTACCTACGGATTCATGATCAACGCGATGTGGGTGTCCGCCCTCGTAGGCGGCGTATGCGCGTTTTTATCGTGTTATTTGATGCTCAAGGGCTGGTCCTTGATCGGGGACGCGTTGTCCCATTCGGTAGTACCGGGTGTGGCGGGGGCTTATATTCTTGGCCTGCCGTTCGCCTTGGGCGCGTTTATTGCGGGCGGTCTTGCCGCTGGCGCAATGTTGTTGCTGTCAGAGCGTTCGGGCCTAAAGGTCGATGTGATCATCGGTCTGATCTTCACATCCTTCTTCGGGTTGGGTCTGTTTATCATGTCGATCAACCCGATGTCGGTGTCGATCCAGACAATCACTATGGGCAATATCCTTGCGATCACCCCCGAAGACACGCTGCAACTGGCAATCATAGGATTTGTATCGTTAGCCATACTGCTGGCTAAATGGAAAGACCTGATGGTTACGTTCTTTGATGAAAACCACGCACGGACCATCGGAATGCGTCCTGGTCTGCTGAAAGCGATATTCTTTATCCTGCTGTCCGCATGCGTTGTCGCCGCCATGCAGACTGTCGGTGCCTTTTTGGTAATCGCTTTGGTCGTCACACCTGGTGCGACCGCCTATCTGCTCTGCGACAGGTTCCCCCGTCTGATTATCACATCTGTCGC
>CALGEE010000415.1 GCA_937881525.1 uncultured Sphingomonadales bacterium
TGGAGGCAACTTCTACCTGTTCAAGGATACGACGGACGAAGAACGTGCCGCCGCGCTGAAACTGATGCAGTTCATGACATCGCCAGAACAGGCAGCCGCATGGTCCATCGGCACAGGCTACATGGGTGTGTCCCCCGCAGCCTACGAGACTGAAGCGCTTCAGGCCTACACGGCCGAATTTCCACCCGCTCTTGTAGCGCGCAACCAGCTGGAAAACGCTATCGCTGAATTCTCGACCTTCGAGACCGCCCGCGTGCGCGATGGTTTGAACAATGCGATTCAATCTGCATTGACCGGTGCCAAAGAACCGGCCGAGGCCTTGGCCGAAGCGCAAGCCGCTGCCGTGCGCCTGCTGAGTGCTTACCAGTAACGCATTATCGGGGCCGGCACACTTTTTTGCCGGCCCTACATTTCCCAAGACCTGGAGACGCGCCATGTCAGCCCATGCCAACCTCGAACGCCGCAGACAGGCCATTTATGGCTGGCTTTTGCTTTCCCCAGCGGCAGTTCTGCTGACGCTGTTTGCGTTCTATCCGTCGGTCGCGACCCTGTGGTCGAGCCTGTTTTCACGTGGCACCCGCCGCAACCCCACCGAATTCGTTGGAACTGAAAACTACGTAGAGCTTTTTGCCGATCCGACGTTCTGGCTCGTGGTCAAGAACAACCTTTTGTATGCGGGTGTTACTATCCCTGTCTCGATCTTCATTGCGCTGTCGATGGCGCTTTGGGCCAATGGCAAGATCCGCGCGCGCGGCTTTGTGCGCACCGCCTATTTCACACCGACAGTTCTACCGATGATTGCCGCAGCAAACCTGTGGCTGTTTTTTTATACCCCCGGCCTCGGCGTGCTCGACCAGATCGGCAGCATCTTTGGCCTGCCTTCCGTCAACTGGTTGGGCCAACCCGAAACCGCGCTCTGGGCCATTATCATCGTGACGATCTGGAAAGAGGCGGGGTTTTTTATGATCTTTTATCTCGCCGCGTTGCAGACGATACCCGAGGACCTCAAAGAAGCCGCCGACATCGAAGGGACCAGTCGCTGGACCTATACACGCCGCATCGTGCTCCCGCTTTTGATGCCCACGACGCTGTTCATTGCGGTCAATGCCATGATCAACTCAGTCAAACTGATCGACCATTTGTTCATCCTGACTAAGGGTGGACCGTCGGATGCCTCCAAGCTGATCCTCTATTACATCTACGAAATGGCCTTTGCCTTCTTTGACGCCCCAAGTGCTGCGGCCATGACCATAATGGTGATCGGTGTGCTTGGGATCGTGGCGGCTGTGCAGTTCCTCTACCTTGATAAAAGGACGCATTACCAATGAAGAGCCTGACCAACTTTATGGACAGCTTCGGCGCGATCCTTTTGGCGATCATCTGGATTTCACCCCTGCTGTTTGCCTTCTGGGCCGCAACGCATTCCACGTCGGATGCCGTTAACCTGAACCTGTTTTCGCCCTGGACATTCGAGAATTTCCGCGTCGCCTGGGCAGGTGCCCCGTGGCTGAAGTACTTCATCAACACCTTCATGTTGGTGACGGTCATCCTAATCGGGCAGTTCGTGCTGACCACCTTGGCAGGCTTTGCGTTTGCGCAGTTGCAGTTCCCCGGCAAGGACTACGTGTTCATATTGGTGCTGATGCAGTTGTTTATCCTGCCGGAAGTCTTGATCGTGGAGAACTACGCCATGATCTCTCGGCTTGGGTTGTTCGATACGATCCTTGGCGTCGGTATGCCCTACATGGCCAGTGCGTTCGGCATTTTCCTGATGCGGCAGGCGTTCAAGGGCGTCCCGATTGAATTGCACGAGGCCGCGCGGATCGAGGGTTGCGGTTTGCTGGGCATCTTGTGGCGGGTCTATGTGCCGCTCGCGAAGCCGACGTATCTTGCCTATGCACTGGTGTCTGTGTCGACCCATTGGAACAACTTTCTGTGGCCGCTGATCGTGACCAACTCGCCGGAAACACGGCCCTTGACGGTAGGTCTGTCGATCTTTGGCGCACCTGAAAACGGTGTCGATATCAGCGTTATTTCCGCCGCCACGCTTATGTCTGTCGCCCCTCTGTTGATCGCCTTCCTGATCTTCCAGCGCCAGTTCGTCCAAGCATTCCTACGCGCAGGGATCAAATGACGACGATCCTACAAATCTCTGACACCCATATCGTGCCAGAGGGCGCGTTGGTGTCTGGGCGGCTGGATACTTCTGACGCCTTGGCGCGGCTGGTGGCACGGATCACTGGTATCCGCGACCAGATCCGGCCAATTGACGCACTATTGCTCACTGGCGATTTAAGCAATGACGGCAGCGCGGAAAGCTACGAACGTTTCAAATCTCTGATCGCGCCTTTGGGGCTGCCGACCTATGTCATCACTGGCAATCACGACGCACGAGAACCAATGCGGGCGGCCTTTGCCAAGGAGCTTCCGGCAAACGGCCCATTGAACTGGACCCGCCGTGTCGGTGACATCCAACTGATCGGGCTTGATACCTTGGTCGAAGGAGAGGGAGCGGGAACGCTACCGGCCGATAGTCTGGATTTCTTGAAAAATGCGTTGTCACAGGCAGGAGATGCGCCTGTGCTTTTGGCGTTGCATCATCCTCCCTTTCCCTGCGGCATTGGCTTCATGGACAAGATCGGACTAACCAATAGGGCGGCCCTGCGTGATGTCCTGAACGGCTTTGATGGCTCGCTGCGCATTGTCTGCGGCCATATCCACAGTATGATTATCAGCGATGTCGCGGGCCACATCGCCATTTCGGCGCCGTCGCCTGCCAGCACCTTTGCCTATGACCTTCGCGTGGATGCGCCGGTTGGGTTTATGACACAAGAGGATGGCTGCCTGTTGCACCGTTGGGACGCAGGGTTTCAATCGATCAGAATCGGACCTGTAGCCGGATCGGGGCCCTTTCCGTTCTGATCGTTGCACCTTAAAGAAAGAAAATCCGGTGAATGAACCGCATGTAATCCAAATCCTGATCTACATCGCAGGCGCTGCGGCCCTGTTGATTTGGGCCGTGCGCCTTGTGCGTACGGGTGTTGAGCGCGGGTTCGCAGCGCCCATGCGTACCTGGTTGCGCCATTCAGCCAAGAACCGGTTGCTGGCGGCAGGGACCGGTATGGGGGCCGCTGTCTTGCTGCAAAGTTCCACCGCAGTCGCCATTCTGGTGTCTAACTTCGTTTCCAAGGGCGGGCTGGCGGCGGCGACAGGGCTGGCGATCTTATTGGGGGCTGATGTCGGTTCAGCTGTGGTGACGCAGCTTTTGATGGTCCGCCAACCGCTGCTGATCCCGCTGCTGCTGGTGATCGGGGTCACGGTTTTTCTGCGTGGCGAAGGCAGCAACACACGGCAGATCGGCCGGATCATGATTGGACTTGCGCTGATTTTCGTGTCGCTGGACATGATCCGCGGCGCAACCGAACCGATGATATCGAACCCCGGCACGCAGGCCGTCATGGCTTATTTAGGGCGCGATCTGCTGACCGCTTTCGTCATCGGGGCGGTGTTCGCGTGGGGCGTCCATTCGAGTGTCGCGGCGGTATTGCTGTTTGTTACACTCGCCGGGCAGTCGATACTTCCGGTTTCTGCCGCCGCCGCAATGGTTCTCGGGGCAAATCTGGGCGGAGGTTTTATTGCGTTCGTCCTCACCTATTCGGCACCACTTGCGTCTCGAAAGATGATCATGGCGAACCTGATCTTGCGAGGGAGCGGTGCCGCGTTGACAGTGTTCGTGATCGCGGTGCTGCCGGACCTATTGACCCAACTTGGCGGGACGCCCGCACGGCAAGCCATCAATTTGCACCTCGCCTTCAATGTGGCTTTGGCGTTCGTCGCCCTTCCTTTTGTGGGGCCCATCACATCCGTGCTGTCCTATTTCATGGCTGAAAAATCCGGCCCGAACAGCGCGCTGGATGTTGCCAGCGCGCTTGACCCTGCCCTGCTGGATCGACCGCAGCGCGCGATAGATTGTGCGGCGCGCGAGCTGCTTACGATGGGCCAGAAGATCGAACAGATGCTGATTGCAGTCGAACCTCTTTACGACCAGTGGGACGCAGCCACCGCAAGCATGATCGTGGATCAGGACAAGGCCATCAAGCAGACGCATCTAGACATCAAACTGTACCTTGCCCGCCTTGGACAAAAGGGGATGGACGAGCATCTGAGCCGACGTTCGATAGAGCTTGCCTCGATTTCATCCAGCCTCGATTCCGCGTCAGATGCGATCACGCGAATCATGCTTGATCACGCAAAACATCTGGATATGCAAAAACTGCAATTCTCGCCGCAGGGCCGGGAGGAAATCCGTGATTTCACGGACCGTGTCCAAAGCAACGTCCAGCTTGCCCTGAATGTGATGATGAACCAGAACCCTGCCGAGGCCCGCGAATTGGTCGCGGCCAAGGAAAAGGTACGCAAAGTCGAGCAGAAATTGCAGCGCAGCCATATCGGCCGCCTGCGCGAGGGGCTTGTCGAGAGCATCGAAACCAGCAACATCCACCAAGAAACGTTGCGCGCGCTAAAGCAAATCAACACAGCTTTCTCGACGGTGGGCCATCCCATCCTTCTGAAATCAGGTGATCTGTTAAAGAGCCGCCTCGCCTAATGCTAATGTGCAACCCAGATGAAAGGTAAGTCATATTTCGAGGTCTTAGCGGTGTTGTTGACAGCGGGTCGAAGGACAGCAATTGAGTTCCCAAGCCTCAATGTGGGCTCTGCGCGGCATTCTGGTCCTTCATTTATTGCGCAGTATTTGACACTTTGGGCTCCAAGCCGCCTTCCGGCGGTGCAGAAAGAAACTGAGTTCCTCGGCAATGTGAATGTCAGCTCTCGCAC
>CALGEE010000416.1 GCA_937881525.1 uncultured Sphingomonadales bacterium
TCGGTGCTGTGGCCTCGGCTGTCTCGGCGGGCACTTCGATTGCAGGCGGATCGATCAGGCAGAACCACGCAAAAGGCAGCATGATCGCCGCCCAAAGGATAGCCATCGCCGGAAATGTCATCCGCCAGCCCAGGTGCTGAATGCCGAACGCTGCTATATTCGGCCATACCAGCGTCGCGACGCCGATCCCCGCGAGCGATACTGCTAGCGCCAGACCGCGCGACGCGTGAAAGCGCGGGATTACCGAGCTGAGCCAGACCGGATTGGTGATAAAGGCAACACCGAAAGCCTGCACCGCACCAAGCAACCACCATTGCCAGATGGTGCCGTTAGCGAGCCCCAATGACGAGAACGCGAACGTGTAGATGCAGATGCCAACCAAGCCAATCCGCCGAGGCCCTATCCGGTCGACCAAACGCCCAAGAAACGGCATGACAATCAAGCCAAGCACCATCTGTACGGTGAATGCGGCTGAGAATTGCGCGCGGCTCCAACCGAATTCGCGCGTCATCTGCTCCATGAAGACGCCGCTCGAATAACCAAATGTCGCGGCGCCGGCGATGCCAAGCATCGCCAGCAGCGGCAGCCGCCAATTCGCAGCCCATTCCTGTTGTGCCGTCAAGGCCATGTTCGTTTTTTCTCTTTTCTTGCAGGATTGCAGCCCAATGGTTGTGGACAATTGCTTGTGCAGCCTCGTCGGGTTATTATGCAATTCGCATGACGCATTTCTAATGTCAAACCCTTGGCCCAGCTTTAAGCAGCCAGATAAGTGATTTGCGTGGCTGCCTTAATCAAACAATCCGGCACGGACGGGAATAGGAAAGTCGAGCAGCAATTGGGCCATTCCCTTGGCTACGGGATCGATCGAGGTTGAAGCCAGCACGCCGCCATCCATCGAATCTCCGACAACAAAGTTGAGCGCGGACAGCCCGGGTGCGATGAACCGTTCGACCGGCAGGGAAGGTCCGGCGTTGAGAAGGCTGCCATAATGCTTGCCGATGATCTCCGGGGTCAATGCAGCGGCGATATAGGGAAGATATTCCGGCTTGCGGGCAATGACCGCTACGTTGAACAAATTGCCCTTGTCGCCGCTTCTTGCCCACGCCAGAAGGATCAGCGGTACGGTTTGTTCGGGATCTACATCGTCAGGTAACGCGGGCAGAGTAGTCGCGGGAGCATTCTGTTCGTTCACGACGGCGTTAGTTTTGGAGAGGAACGGTACATTCGCGCCGTCGACTGTCACAGTTTGCGATACCAGTGACTTTGGGACTAGAAATCCCGCAATCCGCTGAACCGGGCGTACGGCAGCATTCAGGCTGAGACTGATACCGACCGACATATGACTGATGCCCGAACTTTGTTCGCGGACTAGCAACGCGGCCCCTGCCTGATCGGGATGATCGGCGACGAGACGGCAAAGGGAGGTGGTTGCGCCGGGGCCTTCGCCGCCGATGACATCGCACCGCGTCCGGGTGTAGGGAGGGAGCTTGCTCTGCCGCAGCATTGCGCTGGTGCGGGTGAACAATTCTTCGCCAAGGCGTTGTGCCTTGGCAGCGGACTCCAGCCCGATAATCGGGATCAATGCTGTCGCACGCCAACCAGCATCATAGGTGATACTGGCTTTGTAAGTAGAGGTGCGGCCAAGACCACGCGCGCCGGATACCGACACGCGGTCCGGCCCGATTTGCTCTA
>CALGEE010000417.1 GCA_937881525.1 uncultured Sphingomonadales bacterium
AGCATGGCGCGCACTTTACCCATGATTTCGTCCGGCGTGGTGGCCTCGATCCAGCGCCCGTGCAGGCGTCCGTTGTTATAGGCGGCAAGGCACGCGACGTAGATGCGGGGCCTGTCCCGAAGGGTTGGCGCTGCAGCAGTTCCAAGAGGTGCGACGGTGGCGGGATGGTCAGTCATATCTGTCTCCTTCTGCGCCGCGCGTTCTTTTCCCGGTCGGGTGGGCGGCGAAAGGTGCTCAGCCAGAGCGTAAAAGGGCGACGGTCAGGCAGGCCAGGAAGGCCGCCTACAGACGATCTCGAAGCCCTGAGTTCCGCCTGCTTGACCGGTGACCGCGCTCTGGCAGATGCACCGTCCGCCCGCCTGACTGGGAAAAGTTATGGAGGCTAGATGAGACCAGTGTACCGGTTGAACATATCTGGCCGCGCGGACGAGAACTCGACCGGGTAAATCGCCAAGAACCGTCCGATCACCGGATCGCAATGCCGTGCCTGCATGTAGACGAGACCGGCAGCAACGTCTTCGATGCCGCCGGTATAGTCTGCCTGGTTTTCGTTGGCGAAGGATCAGACCGGCAGAAGTAAGGGGACGCGGCCTGACCGGATGTTTACAGCCAATCAGAGCTGACTATTTGTTGAGGCATTCATCGCGAGGCTTCCCGTTTAACTGACAGAGCCAACGGCGCTCCATACGGCCCATCGTTCGAAAAGGCTGAGAGGACAAACTCTCCTTCGGGAAGCAAAAGTGGAATGTAGTTTTCGTGTGCGCGAATAACAAGTTGCTCAATTGGCACACTCCATTCCGGAGCGCCACGCATTCTCGCCTCAATCAAGAGAGTGATGCCTGCATTCCTGAACTCGTCAGGAATTGAGACCGGCAAGTCTCCGCCGGCGCGCCGCCAAACTGGTCGTTGGTCTTGGAACTCGACTTTTGGCTGTCCAACGATCAGATCGTACTCAACACCCTCCTTATGCGGAGCACCGGACTCGATCGCTGAAACAAAAAACTCTTGCGACGAACTTTGACACGTTGTTACCGAAATGGTCAGTGGATCGATTCCAGTCCTCGCTTTAATTATGCCCGCGAGCCACGTCACGTCATTTGAATCTTGAGTTGTTTCATTGGCGTGAGAGTAGCCGACGTACAAGAGTATCTTGTGATGCTTTATTGTGTCCTCAAAATTCGTCAAAAACGTCGCCGCCAGCACCTCTTCTTGACTCTTGAGGGTGCCAGTGAATTGACCGGCCACTTCAGCCGCAGACCAGTCAACTTCAAAAGACCGAAGTAAGTATCCTTTGTCTTTGAGCTTCATTAGGGTTCGCGCGAATACGGGCTCTGATGTATAGTAACCATGGTCGTATGCCACCCACGGGGTGTCCTCGGACGCGCGTGTAGAAAAGGTTTCAGCCGCAAGAATGTTGTAGCCGATAGGCAGGAGTGATTCTCCGACCGCTTCGAGAAAATCCCGATTCTGAGGAGCATCATGCATTTCATTCAGAATAACGATTGATGTTGACTGTGCTTTTTCTACGATTTGATCAATGGCAGGAAAACGGCTGGCATCGCAGTCAGGCAGAATGCGAATTCTCTCTTGAACGGCGACCGCTAGGTCTTCTCGTCCCGCAAAAGCCGGAAGCTGAGAACGCCTGGACCCGAACTCAACAGAATCAGGATCCCACGACCCTACAACTTCGATAAGCTCATTTCGAAATGACTCGATCTTCTGATGGTAGTCTTGTCCCGTCAGTCTTTCGGACATGGTTGAGGTATCTTCCACAGTGTTTTTGACTGGTATTGACCGACTACACCCGCCGGCGAGCAAAAGCGTGAACACCGCCGCAAGATAGTGGGTAATAACTTTAGTGATCATTCGAAGCCGCTTTTCACTTTCTGCTTGATTATAATTCCGAAGAATGAGACTTTCAATCATCGGTGCAAAGCGCAATCACGCACCATCAACTTTGGAGATTGAACCATGAGGGTGTTGGCACGAAAAGTCTCTTCGCCAATGAGGGAACTAACAGCACAAGAATTATCTGCGGTAAGCGGTGGTGCTGATGATTTTACCCAGTGGAAGGTCATGTCCCCCGCGCCCAACGGCGGCACCATGGTTGATTCAAGCGGCCTCGATATTCCGAAGCACGAAAATTTAGAGTTTGAGCGGTAGCTTCGGAAAGGCTTAGCCAAATGCTGAGCCTGCGCTTCGCCTCCTTTTTCAAGAATCGATGATTGTATTTTCTCATCGCGACGATCCCCACGCCTATTGCGTTCAGTATCATGCAGATAGATTGGGTCTTCCGTTTTCAATCGTACCTTGGCATGAGCTCACAACTCTTGCGACGGCCAGCCTCACCATAGATCATGACCGCGTATCCATGCGCTGGTCAGACAAGCTTCAAGATATTGAACTTGGTGATGCCAAAACCGTTTGGTCCCGAAGGTATTTGTCGAGACCAGTTCCGCAGGCTGCGGATCATAGGGACCATTCTTTCATCCGTCGCCAATCCGGCAACTTCGAAAATTTTGCCCTTTCCGCAATCCTTCCCAATGCGCGATGGATAAACCCATACGCTGCTCAAAGGCGGGCGATGAGTAAAATCTGGCAACTTTCCGTGGCCTGCGATGTGGGATTTTCAATTCCCAAAACGATAGTAACAAACAATCCCGAACACGTTAGGAGCTTCTTCGATTCATTCAAGGAGCACGGCATCATTGCGAAGCCTCTGGAAGCTGACCATTGGTTTGAGGACGGGATTGGATTTCAGACGTACACTACGAGATTGGAACAAGTCGATATCGAAGAGGACGACGCAATAATTTTTAGCCCTATGATCTACCAGTCGCACATCCCGAAGATGTTCGAGCTTAGGTGCACGGTCATCGGAACTACTGTTTTCTGCGCTAAGCTTCATACGCAAAACGACGAACTTAACTCGATCGATTCTCGTAATTTTCGAACGCCTCTAGATCTGAAGATCGAGCCATTTGAACTGCCAGGCTCGGTGAAGGAAAAGCTTCTTTTAATGATCAACAGAATGGGGCTGGTGTTTGGCGCGTTTGATTTTGCTGTTACACCTGAAGGCGAGCTGATTTTTTTTGAAGTCAACGAATCTGGACAATGGCTTTGGATTGAGCACTTATGTCCGGACATACCGTTGCTGAATGCATTTCTTCGTTTCGCATACGAGCCTTATGGACTTTCAGAAGACGTGTCGGGCGTTTC
>CALGEE010000418.1 GCA_937881525.1 uncultured Sphingomonadales bacterium
CGGTAGGGGTTGTCGGTATGGGCCTGCAGCCCCAGCCCGGTGAAGGCGAGGTTCGTCGGATTGACCTCGGTCCGGACCTCGAAGTGCCGACCGTAGTTCGTCTCGCGCACATGACCGAACAGATCCACGATATCGAACAGCGTGCCGGGGGTGGCGGGCGCACCCACCACCTTGGCAAAGCCATAGCGCATGATCTGGGCCAGCCAGTTGTGCAGACCAGCGCCGCCTTGTTTGAGCGCAGCAAAATCACCGGAGGGCATGTTTGCCATCAGGCCCGCGTCCCAGGTCTCAACCCCGTCTTCCAACCAGCTGCGCTCAGCGGGTACTGGATGGTCGTACGCATGCGCCTCAAGCCAAGCGAGATCGAACAAGACGTTCTTGCCTTCGGGGGCAAAGCGTACGTCCAGCGCCCCGCGTCCCGTTATCTCCGCAGCTTCGATTCGGATATCGGCGGGGATATCGCGAAGGGCAATCAACCGCTGGCCGCTACCTGCGGCGCGGGTCTCGGAATCCTGCGCATTGTCCCGCAGCCATATGGCATGAAAGCGCAGCGGCCCCGATGGCACTACGAGAGTGAGAAATGCGCCAGTTTGATCGACTGTGACGGACGGCATGTTGAGCCCCTTTAAGAATGTCTGTTGCACTGGAGTCTTGCGTAGAAGTCGCATAAATACAAATTAGGAAAAAAAGACCTGAGACATGGGTAAACTTATGACTGGAAACCGCCTTCCTCCGCTCGAATGGATACGCGCATTCGAAGCAGCCGCCCGGCTTGGCAGCTTCACCGCTGCCGCAAGTGAGATCGGACTGACGCAGGCGGCGGTCAGCCAGCGGATCGGTCAGCTGGAGCAGCATCTTGGCGTCAGACTGTTCAATCGCAAAGCACGGACTATCGCACTGACAGTCGAAGGCGAGGCATGGCTTCCGCATGTACGTCACGCGCTTGACGGATTGCATGACAGCACCGAAACGGTCTTCGGAGCGGGACACAAAAGGCTGACGATATCGGCAAGCCAGTCGGTGATCGAGCTGTGGCTGATGCCGCGGCTTGGCCAGCTACAGGTATTGACAGGAGCCGAGCTTTCGATCCGGACGCTTGTGCTGGGCGCGCATGATGCTCCGGTCGATGACGTGATCCGCATTCGCTATGGCACGGGGGATGGGCCGCATCCCTTCAAGGCCCGGCTATACGCCGAAGAATTGGCCCCCGTCGCGGCACCTTCCCTCGTAAAGCGGGAGGGTCCCTGGACCACTCTGCCGCGGATTGCTTGCGCCGGGGCCCGGCCGGGCTGGCCAGCCTGGGCAGCGGCCTTCGGCATTCCGACGACACCCGTGCCACATCTACGCTTTGACACCCAACTTTCTGCGCTGACCGCGGCAAAGGCGGAGCTGGGAGTCGCTCTCGCATCGCTACCACTTTGTGCCAGGGCGCTTGAGGAAGGAACACTTGTTCGTCTTGACGACCGTTCGCTTGCCCATCACGAAAGCTACTGGCTGCTCGCCGGCCCAAAGGCCGTGTCCCGCCAGACCTGGGCGACAATCGCGGAAAGCGTCTGGCAGTAAGAAGAAAATTATCACCCATGACTGGCCCCTATGATTGAAAAAGATGATTGCGGAACTGACGCTTGCTGAAATTTGCAAATTGGTCCGCCGACGTGACAAGCCGCATTGTCTTCCAATACTGAACTGACATCCGTACATGGTGCAGCATTCCGCGCATTGGGCTCATGGCCGCCGAATGCTCTTGCAGCAAGCACCTCCGAGATAGCGAATCGGAACTGGCCATCGGCAATTTCGCGCAAATCTTTGATCTTCGGTCGTCTCGTTGAAAGCGCAGCCGTTCGCATCTCAGAAGCCGGTTTTGGTGCCGAAAGCAGCGAATAAGGGCAGTGAGCCCAAAGCTATCTATTTGGTTTCTTGCTAATCACGGTCGTCACAGTTTGAGTTGAGCGACTTTGAGTGAGAGCTATGGCACCCAAAACGAGTGCGCAGGCGATCGCTTGAGCCCAAGTGACCACTTCGCCGAACGCAAGAATGCCAACGGCAAACATTGTGGGCAGTTCGATACTTCCGATAACGGCGGTGCGAGTCGCCCCGATGACGGGTGAATAGACGGTGTAAACCAGTTGCAGGATAAGCGCCGTCACAAGGCCGATTCCGGCAATCAGGAACCAGTCACTCCCTCCTTGTGGTATGATTTCAACGACCTCCGATGAAAGTATGAGCGGGGCAAGCCCAATGACCGAACCAAGCGAGATTGACGCTATTCTGGCCAATGGGGCAATGCGTGACAGACGGTGAACGAGAAAGCATA
>CALGEE010000419.1 GCA_937881525.1 uncultured Sphingomonadales bacterium
TGACCTTGTGTTTTTGGACGATAGCAGCATCACCGCAAGGTATTTGCTGCTGGTTAACCCGCTTCAGTCGGTTTCGACGGCAGCCATATTCAAGGCATGGGCTGGTGTTGATGGCGGCGAAGTTGGCCGTGGCGACATGTGGGACACAGCGTGTGTGAGCCGAAACGACCTAGAGCCTTTGGCTGCGGCGATTTGCCCCGTTATATCGGATATATTGAAACGTCTTTCTTCCACTAATCCAGCCATCGTGCGCATGTCCGGGTCTGGAGCGACATGCTTTGCATTGTTTGACGATGCGGCGTCATTACAGACGGCAAGAACAACACTTAACCCACATTGGTGGTCTATGGCCAGTATGCTGCGATGAAGGACCTGCCATTCGAGATATTAGGGACACCGCGCAACGGTGGCTTCCTCATCATCGGTGATCACGCGTCAAATGATGTTCCTGGCGATATTGTTCTTGGCATTGATCGACCGGTTCTCGACACGCACATTGCCTGGGATATCGGCGTTGCCCCAGTTGCGCGTTTGATAACGCAACATAGGGGCTTTGCCGGCTATTTGGGGGGGTATTCTCGCCTCGTTGTCGACTTGAACCGTGACGAACTCGATCCTGCTGTGATGCCGCTTTCGAGTGATGGCATCGTCATCCTCGGCAATGACGTCGCGCCAGATGAGCGGGAAGCAAGGCTGATGCGCTTCCACAGACCTTACCATGACTATTTGAAGGACTTGCTGTCTGAACACAGGCCATCACTGATCTTGTCGCTGCATAGCTTTACACCAGCCTTAGAGAGCAAACCCAATGAGTCCCGGCCTTGGGAAGTCGGCGTTTTGTATAATGAACAGGAGGCGGCGTCTAAGCTTGCCATTCCGTTCCTTGAAAACGCAGGATATCTTGTAGGTGACCAATTGCCTTATTCGGGCAAGCTTCTGAACGCGACGATGAACCGTCATGCGGAGGCCAATGACATACCGTATATCGGCATTGAGATGCGGCAAGATTTGGCCTGCACGCCCTCAGGCCAAGCAAGATTTGCACGCATATTGTCAGATATGTGCCATTTTGTGTCGGAACGACTTGGCTAACCAGCACAAAAACGCTTAAAGCGCTGGCTTGAAACGGAGTGTAAGATGTCAAATCAGTTCGACAAGTCCAAATTGCCAAGCCGTCATGTGTCTGTCGGACCAGAACGGGCACCACATCGCAGCTATTATTACGCGATGGGTTTAACTGCCGAGGAAATTGCGCGGCCATTTGTTGGCGTGGTCTCTGCTGGTAATGACAGTGCTCCCTGTAATACCACATTGGATGCCCAAGCGGATATAGCGCGTTTGGGTGTAGAGCAGGGCGGTGGTATGCCGCGTCGTTTCAATACGATAACAGTTACTGATGGCATCGCCATGGGCCATCAAGGGATGAAGTCCTCCCTTGTCAGCCGTGAAGTCATCGCAGACTCGGTTGAGCTCTCCGTCCGCGGGCATTGTTACGACGCGCTTGTCGGCTTTGCAGGCTGCGACAAATCCTTGCCCGGTATAATGATGGCGATGTTGCGCCTGAACGTGCCATCCATATTCGTGTATGGCGGGTCCATATTGCCAGGTCGTCACAACAATAAGGATGTGACCGTCAAAGACGTGTTTGAAATTGTTGGAAAATATGCGGCGGGCGCCTGTCCTTTGTCAGAACTTGAAGAACTTGAGCGCGTTGCTTGTCCGGGCCATGGCGCGTGTGGTGGTCAATATACTGCGAATACTATGGCGTGCGTTGGGGAGGCGATCGGCCTTTCGTTGCCCAACAGCAATATGGCGCCTGCGCCTTACTCCACGCGTGACCAGATTGCACATGCGGCAGGCTTTCAAGTGATGGAATTGCTTGCGCGTAACATTAGGCCACGTGATATTTGTACGCGCGAAGCCTTTGTAAATGCTGCAAGAATTGTTGCGGCAACGGGTGGATCGACCAATGGTGCACTGCATTTGCCCGCCATGGCGCATGAGGCAGGGATAGACTTTGACCTGTTCGATGTGGCCGAAGCCTTCAAAACCACGCCTTACATGGCCGATTTACAGCCCGGCGGGCAATTCGTTGCGCGCGACATGTATGACGCCGGCGGCGTGTATATGCTGATGAAGTCCTTGTTGGGCGAAGGCCTTTTGTTCGGTGACTGCATGACCGTTACGGGCAAAACGCTTGGCGAGAATATTGAAGAAATTACGTGGAACCCCGATCAGAAGGTCATTTATCCAGCGACAGCGCCAATAACGCCCACAGGTGGTGTTGTAGGGTTGCGCGGATCGCTTGCCCCCG
>CALGEE010000420.1 GCA_937881525.1 uncultured Sphingomonadales bacterium
GTCTATCTTGAAACCTCTGAGAGCGATGCAACCGCGCAAGAGATGCTCGATATTTCAGAGAAGACGTGCTTTCTGCACGCCTTCTGCAAGACGGATTTGAAGACAAAGCTCAAGATTAAACGGATTGCATAAAATGCAAAAGTTCCTGAAATCAGACATTCCGATCTGGGTAAACGTCCTTCAAGTTCTACTGACTTTGATCATGCTCGGTCAGGTCTACATGTATTTCTTCGATCATGATCTGCTTGCTGCAACAGGTGTCACGGTCAATGGGACGCCTGATTTGAATCTTGTCTATGAGATGGGCGGTCGCACGTTAACTATGGCTGCAGCGTCGATCTTTGTTGTGATCACGCAAAATGCGCGACAATTCCTTGTGGTGCTTTTCATGAACATTCTACGCGAAGGCACTGAGACGATTATCGATCCACTCTTCCCGATTGCAAATGCACCTGCTAGTCCGGCGATGGATTTTGGTATGCATGTTGTCGTAGTTGCGATTGAAATTCTGGCCTGTGTGGTGGTTTGGAAGCGCCTTAAGAAAAGCTCTCAAACGGGCAATTAAGCAGCCAAACCTTGGGACCCTCTGCGTCGGTGTACATAGAGCGGTAGGTCTCAAGCAACGCCAACGGCATGAACTGAACAAGCGTGGGGCCGATGTCGCCCCAATCGTACAGCGTGTCCCAGTGAAACAACTTCAAAACTGCGGCGCCATAAACCTCTCATTGTAGCGATTTCCATTTAAGCTCAAAGCGGCGCACCCAACCGTTTGTGGAGGTGATCGCAAGCGGGACCAAGATGAAAAAAGCGAGCCACCCAGTTCAAATGTAGAATTTTGAAATCTCACCACCAGAAAGTCCAACAGTGCCTATGTCGTGCAAGTAAAGTACCTTGTGCAACAGCCCGTAACCGAAGGCAGCAACGGCAAGATACTGACGGCGTTTCATCAACCAACGCAAACCACGCCTGCCCCTTCGAAGTATCTTCAAAGGTGTGATTATCATGGTGATGATCATGAAGCGTGCAGAAACCTCGCTGCTAGGGTGAAGCAATTGATGGATTGATCTCTTATCGCCCAAAGCGAGACCAACTATCATCAGAATTGCTGGAGGGCTGAGCAGCACCTAGAATGCGTAGGGGTGATCCCAGAAAGATTTGACTGCGAAAATAACGTGTTTCCTAAAATTGCTCAGAAAAAAGACGAAATCAAAATTCTAAACCTGCTTCATATACCCAGATCGATCTCTGGCGAGATATAGACCAACAAAGATTAACACGAATGCAACTTTCGTTCGCGTTGTGATCACGTCGCCAAGCAGCAAAACCCCGAACACATTGGTCAAAATGATGCTGAAATATGCATTGGGGGCTAGGAATATTGGCCCCTTGCGACGGATCAAAAAGATACGGATGGAATAGGCTACGGCGGTTGAAAGGATTGAAACACCAGTTAGCCCTAACCAAGGCCGCGCACTAGGCAATTCACCTTCGAATACTGACAAGAAAGGCCAAATGCCGAACAACGATGCAACCAAAGCGCTCCCACCGATCATCGAAATCGGATGCGCTTTTGGCATGACGCGCATTAAAATGGTAGCCATCGCAAGGCAAGCTACCGCGCAAAACGTAGCCAACATAGGAAAAGCACTTTCCCTTCCTGCAGTACCAATCCACGAAGTCGGCTCTGTGATAGTAAGCAAGCCCACCAATCCAATGATCAAACCAACGGATTTTTGGCGAGAAATCTGAACCTTTAAAACCAATGCTGAAAGGCCAATCGTTATCAGAGGGACCATTGCATACATTGAACCCACTACATTTGATGGGATCGTTTGTAATCCATAAGTTGTCAGACCGATTGGGAAGACAAAATTAAAAATGCCCAGAATGAACGCCCATTTCCAAAACTCAAACTTGAGGGGCAGGCCGTCACCTAATAGATAAGTGATTGGTAGTAGAAAAGCAGCGCCAAGGACTAAACGTCCACCAGCGGCTTGTTCTAACGTGAACGCTTCTAGAGAAAGTTTTACGAAGACGAACGACAGGCTCAAGCAAACCGTCATAAATCCAAAGGCAATCCAAGCGGTGTAATCGGTGTTTTGATCTTGAAGATCGTCTGATTGGTGCATCTACTAGCGTTCCATAGGAAATAGTGTGGATTCGATCATCCACCAACGACGGCTTGTGGCAAATACAAAGCAATTTGCGGGAACAAAATTAATAATCCGATCATTGCTGCCATTTGCGAACCAAAAGGGCCAAATGCCGCGGAAAATCGTGCTCATGGGCACATCTCTTGCAATGGATTTGACGATGAACACATTGATCCCGACTGGCGGGCTGATCATGCCCATTTCCAGTACAATGACCAGGATAATGCCAAACCAGATCAGATCCCAATCTAGTGCTACGGCGATAGGAATGACTACGGGGACGGTTAATACTAACATTGCTATTGCTTCTAAAAACATACCAAGAAACATGTAAATCAGGACAATAATCAGCAGAATACCAATGTTGCCGATGGGTAGGGAAGTCAATATTGTAACCAATTGTGCAGGAAGTTCTGTCAATGACATGAAAGGAATGAAAACAAATGCACCAATGATTATTAGAAAAACCGTGGCCGTTGCATTCATAGTTTCAAGGATTACCGCCTTGGAGGCTTGCCAGCCAAGTGACTGACGGTATGCTGCGACAACAAAAGTTAGAAATGCCCCAATAGATGATGCTTCGACTGGTGTGAAGAACCCAGTGTACATGCCACCAATGGTAATCAACACGACACCGACGATTGGAAGTGCCCGCCAAAGTGATGTGACCCGTTCAGGACGGCCAAATCGTTTTGCACGCGGCCCCGCAGTGGGGTTCCTAATAACAACACAATATATTGCGCCAATAAAGAGAAGTGTCAGAATAATTCCCGGGAACACACCAGCCATAAATAATCGCCCAATGGATTGTTCGGTTAATACAGCATAAATGATCATGCCACCTGAGGGTGGAATCAAAAACCCAAGTGTGCCCCCCGCTGCAACTGAACCTGTTGCAAGACTGTCCGCATATTTATACTTTTTCATTTCAGGTAGTGCGACCCGCCCCATGGTGACAGCAGAAGCTAAAGATGATCCTGAAAGTGCTGCAAATCCCGCACAGGCTGCGATCGTAGCTGATGCCAAGCCACCGCGCAGATGGCCCATCCAACGATAGGCGGCAGAGAATAAATCTTTTGACATGCCAGACACACCGGCTAGGTTTCCCATCAAAACGAACATGGGTATTACCAACAGGTTGTAATTTGAGGCAGCCTCAAATGTTTCTCCTGCTAAGTTTGAATAGGCGACTTTAAGTCCACGTGACCAAGCTTGATCTTCGGCCATACCTACAGCCATGAATTTATATGCATTGGCAATGATCGTGCCGATAAACCCCACGCTTAGCATTGACAGGGCTACGGGCATTCGTAGGGCCAGTAAAATGAAAAGTGAGAGTAAGCCTAGAATGCCTATGAGAGTTAAACTTATCACAAAAGTTTTTCTCCAATTTGTAGCTGATTTACTTTTTGTGACTGTAGAATTTGCCAAATATCTAGTACTAAAACGAGAGCGTAAATTAGAATTGAAACTGAAAGAAGGTAATAAAATGGTTCGAATGAAATTAGTAATTGTTGTGTCGTCTCGCCAAATTTACTTGCCATTCCACCAGCATGCCAAAGCCGCCATCCCATAAATCCAAGCATTGAAGCGCCCAAACTCTTAATAAAAATCATGGACCATTTAGCAAATAGAGCTGACATACTTGGTTCTAGAATTTCAATTTCTATGTGAGCACCAGTCCGTGCCCCTAGTGGGATCGAAAGCGCTACCATTGTAACGAGTGCTAGAAGAAGTAAATCTTC
>CALGEE010000421.1 GCA_937881525.1 uncultured Sphingomonadales bacterium
CGCAGCCAGTTCCGCAGCGGCAGCGGCGAGTTGGGCGCGCGCCTCGGGTGTATCGCCGCGCGCCTTGATGTCGCGGATCGCCTGCAGCATCAGATCAGGTTGCGCGGGCCAAAGTGGCGCAAGGCCAGAGGCTGCAAAAGCCGCATCGAACACGCCAACCATCTTGACAGCGGGAGAGGCGAGCATCCCTACGCGCGCGCCCTTCTCCAGCTTCTGAGCGGCCTTTGTGACCGACAGATCGACCATGTTGAGCAAGGGGATGGATACCGCCGATTGAATAACGGCAGCGTAGTGATGCGCGGTGTTGCAGGGCATCGCAAGCGCGGTTGCTCCTGCAGCTTGCAGTCGCTGCGCCATGGCGACCAGAACCGGCGTGGGGTCGATGCCGGTGCCTTCGATCAGATGCGCGATACGGGACGGAACTTGCGGGTTCATATCAATCAGCAAGGGCAAATGGTCGCTGTCATCTTGCGCCGTCACGCTGGTCAAAAGCCGTTGTTGCAACAGAATTGTTGCCTCTGGCCCCATGCCGCCCAGTATGCCGACAACGCGCCGCGTCATGGCAATACCTCGTCTAGGGCTTCGATTATTAGTGTCGCGATCAACGCGCAATCGGCCTCGGAAAATGTCAGCGGCAGACGCATGTCGAACAGGGTGGCCAGAATGGCATCGGTTTGTGGCAATTGCTGGCGCGCCACATAACGCCAGCTTTGATGCGCCGAAGTGAAGCCGACCGGATCGGCATTGCCGAACCATTTCAACTCCACCCCCGCCGCTGCCGCCGCTTTTAACAAGGCGTGGCAGCCCTCGGCGGTCAGGTCAGGCACCCGAAACTGGATCGAGGAGCCGACATAGTCTTCGGCCTGCGGGCGCGGGGTGATGGCGATGCGCGCATCTTCGCGCAACCCCGCCTCGACCAGGCGATAGCGCGCATTCCAGCGGGCGATGCTGGTATCAATATTTGCCAGTTGCGGCCGCAGGATTGCCGCGCGCAGCGCATCCATCCGGGCCGAACAATTGGGCATTTCACAGCGGATATCCTCATAAACCGCCAGTTCCGGCCCGGCTCCATGGCGACCAAACAGCATGTAGCTGCCCGACAGGATCGTCGCACGGGCGGCAAGCTCCGGGTCATCGGTGGTGAGGAACCCACCTTCGCCAGAATTCAGATGCTTGTAGGTTTGCGTTGAAAAACAAGCGGCCTTGCCGAAATTGCCCGACCGCACACCGCGCCATTTTGCCCCCATCGTATGGGCGCAATCCTCGATCACTTTAACGCCTGCGGCATCACAAATCTGCATCAAGGCATCCATATCACACAGATGGCCGCGCATGTGTGACAACAGCAGGAACCGCGCGCCGCTGCTGGCGATCTTGCGCTGCAGATCAGCCAGATCCAACCGCAAGGTTGCGTCAATTTCCACCAGAACCGGCTTGCCGCCCACGGCTGCAATCGCCCCCGGCACCGGAGCAAGGGTAAAGCTGTTGGTCAGCACCGCATCCCCCGGCACAACGCCCACCGCACGCATAGCGATCTGCAAGGCTTGCCCGCCAGAGGTCACCGCAAGGCAATAGCCAGACCCTTGCCAGTCACGGTATTCCGCCTCAAGTGCTGCAACCTCGCCCAGCTCAGCGGGGGCGAGGTTATAGCGATGCAGGCGCCCTGAAGTCAGTACAGCAACGGCTGCTTCAACCGCTTGCGCTGACATCGGCTCTTGCTGTGTGAAGGACCCAAAGAACCTGCGTTCCATCAGAGATTGACCCAGTAGTCCGCATTGTCGAAGGCAAAATCATAGCCGAACAACCCGACCGATCCGCCAGTGTGCAGGAATACGACCCGCTCGTCCTTGAACGCGCCTTTGCGGGCAAGATCGATCAAACCTGACGCTCCCTTGGCCGAATAGACCGGGTCCAGCAAGATGCCTTCAAGCCCGGCAAACATCTTGATCGCTTCAATTCCGGCCTCGGTCGGCAAGCCGTAGCCTGAACCGACATAATCGGTGTTCGCGATAACATCCTCGCGCTTCACAACGCCGGGGCAACCAAGTTTTTCGGCGGTCTTGCAGGCCAGATCATAGACCATCTGCTCTTGCTTTTCACGCGGCGCGCGCGTTCCGATACCCAAAACCGGCACTTGCGCATTCATGGCAGCAAGGCCCGTGACCAGCCCCGCCTGCGTACCCGAAGATCCCGTAGCATGCACGATGCGGTCAATCAAAAGGCCACGATCATTGGCTTGGCCCAACAACTCCATCGCGCAATTGACATAGCCCAAAGCGCCCGTCGGGTTGGAACCGCCACCCGGAATAACATAAACCTTATGCCCCTCGGCGCGCTTCAATTCAGCCGCGCGCTCCATTTCTTGCGGCATATTGTGGCCACCTGCGAATTTTTCGGTGGTAGCTCCATGCAAATGGTCCAGCAAGACGTTGCCGTTGGTGTTGTAGTTGGCATTGTTATAGCCGGTGCGATCCTCCAGCAATATATGGCATTTCATACCCAATCTTGCCGCAAAGGCGGCTGTTTGGCGCGCGTGGTTGGATTGGGTGGCCCCTTGGGTCATCACCATATCCGCGCCTTGGGCCTGTGCTTCGGCCATCAGGAATTCCAGCTTGCGGGTCTTGTTGCCGCCCGATGACATGCCGGTGCAGTCATCGCGCTTGATCCAAAGTTCAACGCCTAGCTCCTTGGATAAGCGTTCCATTGGTTCCAGCGGGGTCGGAAGATGTGCGAGGTGCAGGCGCGGAAAGCGGGAGAGGTGCATTGGTTGGTTCCTTTTCGATAGGTGATCTCGACGAGCGAGTAATAAGATGATGCCGAAGCTGCGTTGGTGACCGCCCGAACTCTCGTTGGAACATACGGGCGAATGTTGACGCGTCACCGAAACCGCAGGCGACTGAGATTTCGGCAATGGAGGTTGAGGTCTGTTTGACCATAAGCCGGCTGCGCCGCAAACGCAGTGTACGATAGAAGGCTATGGGCGTCTGCCCGGTCACCTTTTCAAAGCGCCGCTCAAGCTGCCGAACTGACGTGCCGGCGACGCGTGCGAGATCCGACAGGCGGACTGGAGTTTCGATGTTTTGCTCCATATGCCCGATCACCGCATCCAAACGCCAAACCCGATGGCAATTGGTATCAAGCGTGCTGCGTGGTTGGGGGGCAGTGCCATCGCGCATGCCGTTCATCACCAACATATGGCTTGTCGCCTGTGCCAATTGCTTTGACACTGGTGCTATGATTTCAGAAAGAACCACATCAGCGGTTGCAACCATACCTGCTGCGGTCGTGATCCGGCCGTTGCGTGTATAAAGCGGCGGGCTTTGTTCCAAATCAACCAGCGTATCCCGAAGCAGTTGCTGGTTTTCCCAATGTGTCGTGAAGCGGCCATCAAGGCTGTTTAGTCGTTTCCACTCATAAGCCGCATCCGACAGCAGCAAGATGTGGCTTCCGATACGTTCCAGCCACCGCAGCTTGGCAGTTTGCAGGCCAAGGCTTTTGCGAATGCCGCCGCCTCCCAGCACGACGACATGGTCGGGCGGCAGCGCCTGATTTAAGAGGAAAGGCGTGGCACGCACCAACATGCCGCCCCCAAGACTTTCGATCAGCGCGCTATCTGAAGGGGAGCAGATTTGTATCTTAAACTGCTCATGATCCCCCAGCCGGTTAGCGATACGCAAGATATCCAAGACAAGCGCGAACTCGGTTCCAACAAACCCGGTATCGACAAGGATGACGACATGCGCATCGGTCATGGCATCAGCTTCTCATGCGGCTGAATTCGGGGTCATAGGGCGATGGTGCGATCACTTCGACCCCAACCATATCGCCATACATATCCAGATGCAGCTTGGTGCCAATCGCAGACAAGGCAGGGTCAATAAACGCATAGGCAAGGTTCATACCCACGCGGTGCCCCCAATCGGCCGAGGAGATGGTTCCAACCACCTTATCCCCAACCATCAGCGACGCGCCGCCGCGTGCAGGTGCGTGGGTTGCGTAGACCTTCAGGCTGACAAAGGCTTTGCGTTCACCCGCAGCGTGCAGCTTAGCCAATGCGGCCTTGCCGATGAAATCACCTTTTTCCAGCTTAACAAAGCGGTCCAGCCCGGTTTCAAACGGCGTGAATTCGGTCAGCAGATCGGCCTTCCAGTGCAAGAAGCCCATTTCCATGCGCATCGAATCAACCGCTCGCGCGCCGAACAGCTTTAGCCGATGCGGCTCGCCCGCTTTGCGCAGGGCCAGATAGGCCGCATAAAGCGAGGCGTTTGGAACGTGGATTTCGTAGGCCAACTCGCCCGAGAAGCTGACACCAAGCACTGTCGCCGGTGCAAAGCCGATGAAGCACTCTCGCGCAGAGAGCCAAGGGAAACCAGCTTTTGACCAATCACCACGCGAACAGGCCGACAGCACATCCCGCGCCTTTGGTCCTGCCAGAACAAGGATGGTCTGGTCATTGGTCAGGCTGCGGATCTGCACCTGCTCATCCGGTTGAATGTGCTTTTGCAGCCAGTCCATGTCGTGGGTTTCGCTTGCAGCAGCCGAGCCGTACCAAACCCGTGCAGGGCCACGGTCCGAGGCCGGCAGATTGGCGACGGTTGCCTCGCCCTTGATCATGCCGTGATGGTTGAGCAGATAGCCAAGACCCACGCGGCCCTCGCGTTTCGTTACGGCACCGCAGAACATGCGGTCCAAGAAACTGTGACGGTCCGCACCGGTAATTTCAAACCGGTTGAAACCGTTGACTTCGGTCATGCCGACATTGGTTTGTACATTGGCAATCTCGGCCGCGACAATATCAAACGCCTCATCGAAATTGAAGCCAAGCGTCGGGTGGAAATCAGGCGAAGGTTTGATGTAATCGACGCGTTCCCAGCCATTCACAACGGTAAATTCCGCGCCTTCCGCCGCAAGTATTGGCGTCAAAGGTGTAGTTTTGGCCGGGCGACCTGCGGGGCGGTGTTCGTGGGGAAAGTGAAAGCGGAATTCGTTCTGATAATCCTCAATCGCCTTGAGCGCGGTCAGTTCCACATTTGTGTGGCCGGTAAAGCGGCGCGGGTCGATGACCCAAGTGTCATAGCAGGCCTCGCCATGCACGATTTGCTGAGCCAAAAGCCAGCCATGCCCACCGCCTTCTCCCAAACCGGCACGCAGGCCGATAATGCAGAAGGCGTTGCGCTTGCCAGGGATTGGCCCAACCAGCGGCGCGCCGTCGATTGTATAGGTAATCGGCCCGTTCACGACCCGTTTGATGCCAACCTCGGTCAGGGCGGGCATGCGGGCAAAGGCCCCTTCCAGCACGTCCATAACCCGATCCAGATCATCCGGGCAGAGCGCGTTGGTAAACTTAGGGTCGATGCCGTCCATGCCCCATGTTTTGCAATCTTGTTCATAGAAACCGATCAGCAGGCCGTTCTTTTCCTGACGGCAATAGTAATCACTAATCGGGCAGCGCAGCAGTGGCATCCGGCGGCTTGATTCAACAATGGCCGGGATGTCCTCGGTCACGAAATACTGATGTTCCATCGACGCAACAGGGTGGTGTACCCCCATCATCGCACCCACTTCATTCACCCGGTAGCCACAGGCGTTTACAACGATATCGGCGTCGATGTTGCCTTGGCTGGTCTCAACGGTCCACGTGTCATCTTTATGCTGGGTCAGCGCGGTGACGGCGGTATTACGGTATACTTCTGCGCCCGCTTTGCGCGCATGATAGGCCAGTGCTTGGCACAGCTGTGCAGGGTCGATGTCGCCATCCTGGCCATCCCAAAGACCGCCCAAAAGGTTATCGGTTGAAATCAGCGGGTGTCTGCGCGCACATTCCGCTGCGTCGAGCACCTCAAACTCTACTCCCATGCCTCGAGCCATCGACGCAAAATGGCGATAGCCCTGCATCTGTTCGGGCGTGTTGGCCAGCCGAATGCCGCCGTCTCCGTGGTGATAGCCGACCGGATATTCCGGATCATCACGCAACTTTTTGTAAAGCGCGATCGAGTGGGACTTTAACCCCACCATCGTTTGGGTCATGCCAAAATTGGTGACCTGTGCGGCCGAATGCCACGTCGTGCCTGACGTCAACTCGTCACGCTCGATCAGGACGACATCGCTCCAACCTTCTTGGGTCAGGTGGTAAAGGGTGGAACATCCGGCGATACCGCCGCCGATGACCACAACACGCGCAGTACTTTTCATCGATTCCCGCCTTCTTCAGAATTGCTTTGATGCCAAAAGGGCTGCGCAACGGTGCTTTCGTCAACTGGGTCGCTCGATTTATTACAAATTCGAAACTCTCTTTCGAATAACTAGGCAGGTTTGAACTGGCGGCGTCTTGATCTTTGGAAGCACGAAAGTCCTGCGAAACCTGACACTGACTGCAACGCAGGTCATCGACTCGGCAAGTCTGACTGCAATAAGCGGCAATCCCCGAACCGTTCAGTCTCCTTTGGTCAGCACGCGGAAGTCATTTGAAAGCCACGGATGGCTGCGTGTGACCGGATCAACGAAATACTGGCTGATAAGCCTGCGTAGGCTGCCGGAAATGATTTCAGCCATCGCCTCTGGGTAATCATCAGTTGTGAACAAGCACAGGGTTCGTGTAAAGCCTTTCCCCGGAAACGGAACCAAGGCGATGCGCCCATGAAACCGTTTGGCCCGGAAGTAGCAGGCGGGTGTGGTGATGGCCCAGCCACTGCCATCTGCGACCATCCCCATCATTGACTGGTTGCTTTCAAGTTCAAATCTGTTTGGCAGGGATACTTTGATCCGCCGCAGGTGGGCCTCAATCAGATTGCCGATCAGCAGGTTCCGCGAATAGCGCAGGAAGGGCAGGCCCGATTTTCCCTCAAGAAACACGGCTGGGGGAATGGTGGCAGAGACCGGCAGGGCGATCACAAAGGGATCGCGCAGCACAGGATATTCCACAAGCCCGCCGATGTCGTTGGCTGGCCGGGTTGCCACCCCGGCGTCCAGCTTGCGCTCCAGCAAAAGCCGGATGATCTCATGGCTCGGGCGGGTGTAGTGCTCAAAGGCACATTTGGGCATGGCTTTCGCAAGAGCCTGTGCAAGCTCAGGTGCGACTTCGGCATCGAAGTCGTCGACGTTTCCCAGTTTCAGTTCCCGAATCTCAGGAAGGTTACCGCTTGCCAGTTCATTGGTGCCGAGCCGGATACAGCGCAACCCTTCCTCGACATGGCGGGCAAACATGGCGCCTGCCGGCGTCAGAGCCATCGGCCGCCGCTTGTGGTCCAGCAGACTTGCCCCGACGCTTTCCTCTATGTTGCGCAGATGATGTGAGACCGTGCTGATTGAAATCCCGAGGTCAGCGGCGGTCTGCTGCATAGAACCAGATTTTGACATATGCAAAAAGACAGTAAGGCCCTGGAAGCTTAGTTGATTACTCGGCATTGTTAACCTTTGGCTGTTGTGCGCCCGCAAGATGCAAGATTCGCATTGTTCGAAACTTTAATTCGAATTTATTTGCGGACACTATTTTTTTTCCATCCAATCTGAAAAGTGGCCAATATGGTTCTGTCCGGCTGTCGATCTTTGCACCGTCAGGAAGCAAGATACCGGTGAAAAAAACAGGGAGAATGAAATGAAATTCGTATTTAAAGGAACCATCGCTGCGCTTTCCGCCAGTGTTTCGATGCTGGCCGCTGGTCAGGCATGGGCGCTCGAC
>CALGEE010000422.1 GCA_937881525.1 uncultured Sphingomonadales bacterium
GACATCATTTCGCCAGATACAATGGCTTTGAGCAACCCGTCCTGCAGCTCCTCTTTCTGATTAAGCTCGGTGACGAGATTGAGCAGCTTGCCCTCGAGGTTTGAGCGTTGGAATACACTGTTCATCTGAGATGGCTGCACTGAGGCAGTATTTGCCCGGCCAACCATTGCCTTCGCGATAGCGCCAAGAACGCTTTTGCCATTTGCGCCGGGACCGCAGAGTATAAAGCAGCGCTCATAGCGGGCATGAGTTGCCAAACAGTAACCCAGCATTTCCCATATCAATTCTGTCAGCGCCTCGCGGTCAGTAAGAGGCCTGCCATCTGCGTCGCACAGTATGTCACGTAAAAATTTATCGAACAGCTCAGGGCGCGCTTCAGTGTAGGACGCTGGAAGACATATCCTGCGCCGCAGCTCACGATCCGCATCAATTTTGTTCCAAGCCCCAGCGCTATAAGCTCGATATCCATCCTCCATAACGACAATGCTCGGGTCGCCCAGTTCAAATTCGGCATTCGACATCCAGTTATATGTTTTAAACACCTCAAGCATTCCCGAAAGGCGGCTCCGCATGACACTGTCTACTCTTTCGGCGAGTAAAATGGTCGCCGCGGCTTTTAGTTCGTCATCGGAGAGCAGGCGCCAAATCAGTCCGGTAAAGTGCCAAATTCCAGATGGCGCCTTGATAAGGTTTTCTGTTCCAAACTGATCCTCCAGCATGATGGCGAGGTCTAAATCCGATAGGGTTTTAACATTGGTCTTCATAATACCGCCTCCACAGACTTAGCCTTGGTTGAAGAAAAGCGCGCAAAACTATACCGCGTAAGTTCGCCGTGTGCGTGGCTGATCAGAGCGGGAAGCTTATGTGGTGGCTCCCACAAGACAGCGGCTGCTGTGGGATTGTATTCTCGGCCCTCGATAGGATCAGCACAGCTAATGCGTTCACCGAGTTTTATCTGATCAAGAATATCACCAACGCTGATCGTCGCCCCGGAGGGGAGGTGCAAAACATCGTCATCAAGCAGCTGCCGTCCTTCAATGCGGTTTAAGACTATCGCCTCCGCGGCGGCGTAGGACCCGCCATGACTTGCTTGCCGGTCCTCAATCGATTTGCGTAGATATACCGAACGCTGTTTTGCAGCATCAGGTTGAGACTTCTGCCGATCTATATCTCGTGAGCGGCTCCATTGCGATCCAAACGTAACTGTAGGACATGCCAAAGCCACGCCTTGTTGAACTGCTCCATACTGAGTTTCACGTACAATGCCCTCGCCTAATAGTGGTGGCGCTGTGAATATTAAACGCTCAGGGCTACCGACAGTAATGTCTACGATAGAGCGATCCAGCAATTGTCCTGACTTGCTGATCATGTGGTATCCAAGACCGTGTAACCAGCAGCGGCTGTGGAGTGCTTTGAGGGCGTGCGGGATGTCAAAGGCTCGCTTCAAGCGAACAAACATGTGAAAGCCGCTGACATTAGGTGCTGGGTCACCAACGATATGCACACCCGCAGATGAAGAGGGCCGTACCACAAAGTCACCGTTATCCAGCTCTGGCCACACATAGCGCAGGGCATTCAAGATGCCACCAAGGCGTTCTATTCTGGA
>CALGEE010000423.1 GCA_937881525.1 uncultured Sphingomonadales bacterium
TAGGTTCAGGCTGCGCCAGCAATCCGGTGCGAGTGCTCATTTGTCTGATGGCACCCCTTAGAGATTATTCGCTGCTGAGATGTTTATAAATTGTTGTCCGTGATACACCTAATCTGCGTGAAACAAGACTTACATTACCCCCTGTTTCAAGCCATGTTTTTTTAATTAAAATACAGCTTTCTTTTCGTATAGGTGAATTGGAACATGAAATGCATGGTGTTAACTCTTCTGATTTAAGTTGAGTGCCACCTGAAATAGCCTCAGCTCGGATGATTGGTCCGTCAGCATTAGCAAGTAACATTTGAATTGTTCTCTTAAGTTGTTTGACGTGGCCTGGCCAGTCGCGCTTCTGTAAAGCATCCAAAGCCGATTTGGAAAATTTATGAGAGGGAGAAATCTGATATAAAAGCTCTGTTGCTAAAAGCCGAAAGTCTAACCTTTGTGAAAGATCAGGTAGAACAACTTGCGATCCCTGAAGGGCTTCCAGAAAGACTGGGTCTAAATCTTCACTGGCTTTAAGCGCTTTAAAAGATAAACGGCTTGAGGAGAATACAGCAGAAATTTCAGTTTTATCCTGGTCAATTTGAGATTCTTGTCGTTCTTCCAGTACTTGTATGAGGGCTTTTTGTGCCACTATAGGCAGCGCTTCGATACCGTTTAAAAACAAGCTCCCATTACGTGCCTTGTCTAGAAGGCTTGCAGAAAAAATTGAAGAAGAAGGTTGAAAATAGGCTAGCCTTCCCGACTCTCCAAACAACATTTCTTCGTAATTCTCTTCTGTTAACAAATTACATTTTATTTCAACAAAGGGCTGTGCGCAGAAAAGAAGTTTGTGTAATTCGGTCGCTGTAGCTTTCTTACCAGAACCACGGGCACCTTCGATAAACACTGGTAGCTCGTATTTCAGAGCATTTTTTGCCATGAGTAAATGCCGTTTTAAACCGGCATCTTCCGCTATGTAACTACGCTTGATTTTTACACTTTCGGGATCTTTCTTGTCTGTCTGAGAAACCTGCGGTAACAATTTTATGTTGGGCGCCTTTGAGCGACTTTGTAAATCCATGTCCACAATGCGTTTCGTCGTACTTTCTTTCATTGCCATGAAAACGGCAGATCCCATTACATCGTGGATGCGTATAATTTCATTAGAAGAGAGCCTGGTAATTATGCTAGAAAAAGGAATAGAAAAAATATCGCCAAAATGGCGTTTATGAGACAAATTTAAGCCATTTAACATCATTTTTGCATTGGTGTTTGCACCATCAATAAACCCATGCTCGTCTATGGCTAGCAATGCGGCGCTTGTAGTCCCAAGATATTCATGGCGAGCGTGAAAACTTATAATCAATGAGTGTTCAAACGCATCGGTAAACAAGCGATTTTCAACGTTTTTGCAAGCCAACTTAACTAATGCCAGAGTGTGATGTTGCCGCGATGATGCATCAGATGTTGCATCAATCATTCCGACAATTTCATTATTAGGGTTGTAAATTGGTGCTGCAAAGCAAGACAAATTGCCAAGTTTGCGAAAAAAATGTTCGCGTCCAGCTACGATCTGTGATGAGCCCGTATGTAAGCATAAGCCCAATGCATTTGTACCACGATATTCCTCAGTCCAGATAGACCCTGGAATAACTGCTTTGCCAGCATCGCTGTTTTTGAAATCTTCGTCCCGCAGAGCGTTTATTACAACGCCGGCACTGTCTGCATAGGCTACCATAAAATTGGTGCCGGCGATTTGATTATATAAAAGCTCCAGTTCAGGCATTACAAACTGTGCAACGTATTCATTCTTTTGGTTTGAATAATAAAGTTCAGTTTCAGATATAACGGCGTCTACGGGTTTGCCATTTGGATCTAAACCAAAAGACGAGCTACGCTTCCAACTATCTGCGAGTGAAGCCTGTGAGATTTCAATTTCTGTACCAAGCGCTGTTTGAGCTAATTGATCACCTTGATCGCCACTCAAGTTGCCGTTGAATAAGGTCATATTTTTCTCCCGAAGTAAAATGTAGGACCTTTTTACCCAAACTGCAAATTGGCTAAGTGTTCATAAAGTGCACACTTTTGGGGCTATCTTGACCAGAAGTGAACACTTTTTAACCTTGCTGGAAAGCGCCAGCTTGTCGAAGCTCTATGAAGATGTAGGCAGAGATATTGGAAGGCTAATCATGCGCGCGCAAGTTCTAAAACAATACGACGATCACCTGACAGCACCGTCTTGGGTTGATCTGGAAAACGTTCCGGATCCTAAAATTGAGAAAGCTAGCGATGTAATTGTCCGCATCGGGGGCGCTGGCGTTTGCCGGACTGATTTGCACATCATTGAAGGTGTTTGGCGCGAGGCGACTGATGCTGATCGTACGCTTCTACCGCTTATCATGGGGCATGAAAACGCTGGATGGATTGAAGACGTTGGTAGTGAAGTTGAGGGGCTTAAAAGGGGTGATCCAGTGATTGTGCACCCAAAGATCACTGGTGGTACGTGTTTGGCATGCCGGCGCGGTCACGACATGCACGGAGAAAATGGAATGTTTCCTGGCGTTGATTGCAACGGCGGTTATGCGGAAGCGCTAAAAACTTCTGTGCGTAATATTGTGAAATTACCACAAACCTTGATTCCCAAAGAGGTTGCAGCGTATTCAGACGCAGGGCTCACCGCCTACCGAGCTGCAAAGAAAGCATCGCGGCATTTATTACCCGGTGAAAAATGCGTTGTAATTGGATCTGGCGGATTAGGACACATCGGCATTCAAGTTTTGCGCGCAATGTGTGCAGCAGAAATTATTGTTGTTGATCCTTCTGACATGGCGTTAGCGCTTGCTGAAACTTGTGGCGCAGATGCGTTAGTCAAAGCTGACGGTAACGAAGTGCAAAAAGTACTGGAATTGACAAAAGGCAAGGGTGCCGAAGCCGTAATAGATTTTGTAGCTGAGCGCGGAACAACTGCTAAAGGATTGGCTATGACCCGCGACATGGGAAGCTATTATGTCGTTGGCTATGGCGAAGATATAAACGTCAGTGCCTTTGAAATGATCACGACAGAAAAAAATATAATTGGAAATTTAGTTGGAACCTGGGCCGAGCTTACAGAGTTAATGTCCCTAGCGGACAAGGGCCTCGTGAATTTGGCAACGCAAGAATATAGTCTGGCTGATGCCAATCTGGCTTTGCAGGATTTGAATAACGGTAAGGTAAAGGGGCGCGGTGTCCTGATACCTTAAAACAAATCTACTAAATCAACATAAATGGGAGGAAGAATAATGAGAAATTCATTAAGAGTGGGCGTTTTAGTGGGGAGTACTGCCCTGCTGGGCAGCCTTGCGCATGCAGATCAATGGAGCGATCAGTTTCCACACATAAAAAATACGGGTGACATAGCGGGTGAATGCTCCTATGACTCGATGTCGAAAAAAGATTACAGTGGTCAAAAATTGACCATAAACACGCATGCTGTACCAGTTATGGGTGAGCCAACAGCGCTTCACGCGGAACAGTTTAGTGCGTTGACGGGTGCTGAAGTTAACGTGATCCATACGCCAGCCGGCGATTTGTATTCAAAGGCCATGGTTCCGTTTCAGGCGGGCCAAGCTCCTTATGACATCGTTTTTGGTTTTTCCAACTTTATCCGCGATTGGAAGCAATATCTGCAGCCCGTGCCAGCAAAATATGTAAATATGGCGCAAATGCAGGATGTCACTCAAAGCCATATTGACGTGAATTCTTGGGATGGTGAGATGATCCAGTTTCCAATCGATGGGGACCGCCACTATCTGAAGTATCGTAAAGATGTGATTGATAACCC
>CALGEE010000424.1 GCA_937881525.1 uncultured Sphingomonadales bacterium
TGCAAAAGGCATAGATGAAATTGCATGCACCGCGGTGAACGACGCCTTTGTGCTGGGTGCATGGAACAAGTCGGGCGGGTCGGGCGCGATCACTATGCTTGCAGATGGCAATGGCGACTTTGCCGCGGCGCTTGGACTGGAAATGGATGGAAGCGCATATGGCATGGGCAAACGCGGCCAACGTTTCTCGCTCGTCGTGAACGATGGCGTAGTTGAACACGTCAATGTCGAAGCGCCAGGCGATTTCAACGTCAGCTCGGCAGAATATATGCTTGGCCAACTCTGATAGCACATTAAACCTACCGCGTTGGTACATGAACGGGAGGGGTAACCCTCCCTTTTTTGTTGCCAAAATCGTAAAATTCGGTGAAGCTTGTCTATGACCAGCCAACAAACACAAAACATCATTAATCAACTAGTTACCGAATATGAATCTTCGGTAAAACGGCTCCAGACGGCGCTTGCAGCTTATTTGAAGGACAAAACCGCTCCGTCGGCAGACCAGCGCGCGAATAATGATTTTTGTTACCCGGAGCTCATAATCACTTACGCTGGCAAGACGCGCGCGAGCAAATCCAACCTAGCATTTGGCAAACTGGAGAAGGTCGGCACGTTCCGCACCACCTTCACTAAACCTGACCTTTTCGCCGAATATATTGGTGAGCAGCTTGATTTGTTGGTCGAACAATATGAACTCGACATATCCGTCGGCCGCAGTAGCCAAGAAATCCCCTTCCCTTATGTGATGGATGGGTCAGCCGACCTTGAGCTTAGCACCATTAGCCCGAATGAATTGGCGCGTTATTTCCCGGCAACAGAACTAGCAGACATTGGCGACGAGATCGCTGATGGCCTTCTGCGGGTAAGGGGCAATCGCAGTTCCCCGCTCGCGCTCTTCGACGGATTACGCACGGACTTCTCGCTCGCCCGACTTCGCCATTATACAGGTGCGCCTGCCGAACATGTTCAGCACTATATCCTATTCACCAACTATCACCGTTATGTCGACGAATTCGTCAGCTGGGCCTGCAAGCAAGTCGGCAAAGGCCGCTATACCGCCTTGTCGGGTGCTGGCGGGCTATATGTCGACACGCCAACGGACAATGCCGCGCAGCTGGTCGCCGACAGCACTTGGCGCAGGCACCAGATGCCCGCGTACCATCTCATCGCACCGGATCGTTCGGGGATCACCCTGGTCAACATCGGCGTTGGTCCATCTAATGCAAAAACCATTTGCGACCATTTGGCCGTCCTTCGGCCCGAAGCTTGGTTGATGATTGGCCATTGCGGGGGGCTTCGTGAGACGCAGCGCATTGGCGATTATGTTCTTGCGCATGCCTATTTGCGCGACGACCATATATTGGACGAGGTTCTGCCACCGGAAATTCCCATCCCGCCCATCGCCGAAGTGCAGCAAGCATTGGCGAGCGCTGCAGAATATGTTTCGGGCACCAGCGGAGCAGACCTGAAACGGCGCATGCGAACCGGGACCGTTGTCACAACCGACGACCGAAACTGGGAGTTGCGTTATTCCGCCTCCGCGTTGCGCTTCTCACAAAGCCGTGCCATTGCTATCGACATGGAGTCAGCGACCATTGCAGCGCAAGGCTATCGTTTTCGCGTGCCCTACGGCACATTATTATGTGTTTCGGACAAACCTTTGCACGGCGAAATTAAGCTGCCAGGACAGGCAAACCGGTTTTACGAAGAGGCAATTGCCGCGCATTTACAAATCGGCATTCAAACCTGCGAGTTGCTGCGCGAGGCTGGAAACAGCCTACACAGCCGCAAGTTGCGCGCATTCAACGAGCCGCCTTTTAGATAAGCACGTAGGAACGAAACCCCCGCCAAACGATTATTGTAAGTGATTATAACCAAGGAGGATTCCCCATGCAGAAAAAGCCCAAAGAAACCGGAACATTCGACAAGGTTTTGAACAAACTGCGGAGCATCGCAAATGGCCTTACCGGAGGTGCGCGTTCAGCGGTTGATTCCGCGTCCACCACCGCCAAATCAGCCGTAGAATCTGCATCACATGCTGCTGCTACCGCTGGCGCAGCGATAAAGGAAAATCCCGGCAAAACCGCCGCCGTTGCGGGCGCAGTCATCGCAACCGCGGCTGCCGCTGTGGCCGGCAAAAAAGTTTATGACCGCAAAGCCGCCAGCAGCGTAAAACCGGCAGCGAAGAAACCGGCGGCTAAAAAGCCAGCTGCGAAAAAGCCTCCGGCTAAGAAGCCTGCAACAAAGACGGCTGCGAAACCTGCTGCTGCAGCTGCCACACCAGTAAAGCCTGCGACGCGCTCAAAACCAGCTGTAAAAAAGTTATGCCCACCAAGCCAGTGCCTAAAACAACCGCCTAACTTCGCGGATATACACAGCCCCGCCCAATACAGGCGGGGCCGTGTTAGCTACCAGCCCTTTTTCGCGCCCTTATTTTGAGCCTTAAGCCATTTCATCAAAGGCGCAAAATATTCTAGCATCGGTTTGCCCGACATTTCACGTGTTCCGGTGAACGCCTGAAGCGCATCTGGCCAGGGTTTGGATGCACCCATTTCAAGCATTGCATTTAGGCGCGTCCCCACGTCCTTGTTGCCGTAGAACGAGCAGCGGTGAAGTGGCCCTTTCCATCCAGAAATATCGCACGCTGCCTTGTAAAACTGAAACTGCAATATGCGTGCAAGGAAATAACGGGTGTATGGTGTGTTGCCGGGGATGTGATATTTGGCTCCGGCATCAAAACGGTCGGCTGTACGCTCAACTGGCGGGACAATACCCTGATATTGTAGGCGCAAGTCGGTCCAGCCCTTGTTATAAATTGCTGGGGTTATCGATCCGTTGAAAACGCCCCAACGCCATTTGTCGATCAGCAAGCCAAATGGCAGGAAAGCGACCTTGTCCATGGCTTGACGCAGCAAAAGACCATTGTCCTTATCAGCACCCGGAACCTGCCGAGACGCCAGCTGGCAAGCTGCC
>CALGEE010000425.1 GCA_937881525.1 uncultured Sphingomonadales bacterium
GATGACGAGCGCCCTTCCTATCATATCGACCGATGTTGGGGATGTCCGGGATATCGTGTCGCGCGAGAACCGGCCATTTATTGTCCCGCGCAATGACGAGGATGCTTTTTCCAGCGCAATTAGGGCTTTAGCATCGGACGCCGCATTGCGCGAAACTTTGGGTGCAGCAAACCGTCTTGTAGCCTGTTCCCAATATGATGAAGAGACCATGTTTGCGCGTTACCGACAGCTCTATGGCTCCGCCATGAAGCGTGCCGATTTTGCGCGACAAAGCTAAACAATTGCGATAGCGCGCCCCTAGAGAAGCACGCTGAACAGCGCTTTTGGCATAAAAATTAGGAATTTTGATTGTGTTCAAGGGTCTGAAACCCATAATGTACGGTGGCCGTGAAGTTTGGCCATTGGTCGAAGGTGGCAAGGGCGTTGCCGCAACAAATCACGCAAGTTCTGGCGCATGGGCTGCAGCGGGCGGCATAGGCACAGTTTCGGCTGTGAATGCTGACAGCTATGATGAAAATGGTGAGATGATCCCGCAGGTTTTCCACGGCAAAACACGCGCCGAACGGCATGAAGAACTTGTGGAATACGGCATTCGCGGCGGTATAGCGCAGGTTCGCCTTGCACATGAAATATCGAACGGCAGTGGTGCAATCAACATCAACGTGCTTTGGGAAATGGGCGGCGCCCAGCGCATACTGCACGGTATTCTTGAACAGACCCGGGGCATGGTTACGGGCGTCACCTGCGGTGCTGGCATGCCATACAAGCTGTCTGAAATCGCCGCGCAATATGGCGTATACTATCTGCCGATCGTCAGCTCCGCACGTGCGTTCCGCGCCTTATGGAAGCGTGCCTATCATAAGGTGCCTGAATGGTTGGGCGCTGTAGTATATGAAGATCCATGGCTTGCGGGCGGCCATAACGGCCTTTCCAACGCCGAAGACCCACGCAGCCCAGAAGATCCCTATCCTCGTGTAAAAGCACTTCGCGACGTAATGCGCGTTGAAGGTATCGCTGATGATGTGCCGATTGTCATGGCAGGCGGCGTTTGGTTCTTGCGCGACTGGAAAGACTGGATTGATAATCCGGAGCTTGGGCAAATAGCGTTCCAGCTGGGTACGCGCCCGCTGTTGACGCAGGAAAGTCCGATACCCGCAGGGTGGAAGGACGCACTTACGCAGATACCTGAAGACGGCGTATTACTGCACCAGTTTTCACCAACGGGCTTTTATTCCAGCGCAGTGATCAATCCCTTCCTGCGTGAGCTTCAGGCACGGTCGGACCGTCAGATTTCTTTTGTGCAGGCGGCCGATGCGGAACACACCGTTCAGCTGGATGTTGGCGTGAAGGGCAAGCATTTCTGGGTCAAGCCAGCCGACCTCATGAAGGCCCGCGAGTGGGATGCACGCGGCTTCACCGTCGCGCTGAAAACACCTGATAATTCGCTGGTGTTCGTCACGCCTTCATCGGGGGAAGTTATCCGCAAGGACCAGAAGGATTGCATGGGCTGTTTGTCGCATTGCGGGTTTTCGTCTTGGAAAGACCATGACAATAATTCCACTGGCCGCCTTGCCGATCCGCGCAGCTTCTGCATTCAAAAGGCGCTTCAGAATATTGCCCATGGCGCGCCCATTGATGAAAATTTGATGTTTGCAGGGCACAGTGCCTATCTGTTCGGGAAAGATCCATTTTATTCAAACGGCTTTGTTCCAACGGTACAACAATTAATGGATCGCATTTTAACAGGCGACTGACGTCCTTGATTATTTACGAAATATTGACCTTCTTTGCCTAATGGAACGGTGAAGGGGGCATTATGGGCTACACGTCTTTTAAATTTCGCAAATTGCCGCCTGCCCGTCTGGAGCATCGGGATGGTCTGCGTCATCCAGTTCTATTTGGCAAAGTAACCGTCCGGAGGCATGCGCAACGTCCCTTATCAGCGTTGCTTACTGCCAGCCTTCTAAGACTTGATCCGGTGGTCTGTGGCCATCCGCCCAAACGCGTATATTGGTAATGACTCGTTCGCCTGACGCTTCTCTGCCCTCAAAGGTCGCGCTGCCCAAATGGGGAAGCAGCACGACGTTGGGAATGTCGAAAAGCCGTGGGTCGACGGCAGGTTCATGCGTGTAAACATCAAGGCCTGCACCTGCGATACGGCC
>CALGEE010000426.1 GCA_937881525.1 uncultured Sphingomonadales bacterium
GATCGGAAGCCAGGGCAAGAATCATTAAAATAGAATTAGTGGACTTGAAATTGTAGGACAGGGATCTTTTCTGTACCAATTGACGGCCGGGCATAGCAGATAGGATTTAACATTCAAGAACTCGTTGTGAGCCGATCACCATGGATGACGATTCTCTGACTATATCACCGCCGATTTATATGGTCGGAATGAAGATCGGATGTTGGAGTTGCGGGGAACGAATGCCGGTGGTAGCGTTGTTAGCACCGTCGGTTGAGGGCACAGATGATCAGGTTTGTGTCCTGTCAGATGTTGTTTCTCTTCCTAAAGACGTGCTTGGATACGTGCAGAAACGAGTGCCAACTTATCAGTTTAGCTACTCGAAAACAGTTCTAGGCAAATACTTTGCGAATGTCTGCCCCAAGTGCGGAATTTTGTCCGGTGACTTCTTCCTGCATTCAGAACCAGGGGCACCGTTTTTTCCGACGTGCGCAGAGGAAGCTGGTCTGCTTTATCTCGCAGAAATCCCTGTGCAGGGTCCGGTTCGCATTCGTGGTGGTTTTCACGTGGGAACGGGCAGGTTGATCCTGAAGCATGCGAAACGAATCCCATAAACAGGCTCTGAACACGATCGGCAAACTCGTTCGCACTTTTTGTGCAAGAGTTACGCGTCAGTTTAGGCGGGCGTTCGAAGGATCGGCAAGTCAAAAATACAGTCGATCGCTTGGTGATGAGCTGCAATCACGTTCAAGCTGTTGCAAGTGTGCAAGTGTGCAAGCGTGCATATGCAATCATCAAACCAACCATGAAGGGGCGCAAAGAGTTCAAATAGCCGCAGTCTCCCAAATGAGTATAGTCTTAAAATGAAGACATACCTGTTTTAGTAGTTCACATCAAGTGGCTGGGATCGGGTCGCGGGAACAGGCTTTTGTATCAGAGCAAACGGTTATAGACGGATCCGTCTATGGCGCGAGGGTCTTGCCAGAGTATTATGAAATCCATTGCCACAACAGGGATCTGGCCATGGCACCAGCTTGCAGCAGTTGTGATAGGCGGCAAAAACGGTGCCGAGACTCTTCATACGAGTATCCGTCCATTTAGCGTTGCTTTGACCGTGTTTCTACGGTTGTTGTAGGCGCTTAGAATCTATGCACGGCAAAGCAACAGCATGCTCGAGCCGACAAACGTCTGCGAGCCGAACGTCGTTCGTCTCGAACGGCGTTGCGGCTCAGCAAAGCGTTGGAAGGGTGCTGTTGAGCCCGGTGCACCCTGGGAGGGTGGCCTGGGCTCAAATGTCACCACTGGCCTCGGTGAGTTGACCTATAGTCGGAAGGAATGCAGTCCGCGCAAGGAGGCTCCGTGACAAAACCAAAGGTAACGGGCAAGGCTACTGCAGCGAAATCCACAAAGGTTGTGCGAAGTGCAACCAGTAGGCGTGCAGCCCAGTCAGCGGCAGGCATCGCGCTCTCTCAAACCAGCAGCCCAAAGCGTCAAACTTCCTCTGCAGCAGCATCTGCAGCTGGAAAAACACTTAGAGATCCCCGAGCAACAAAGGCTGAAAAGTCTGCTGATGCAAGCGCATTGTCTCAACGAACAGTGAAAAGCTCTGCGAAAACAAGTAATGTAACCAGAAGTGCGGCAAAAGCTGCGATTAAAGTAATCCGAAGGTCGCGCCCGTAGCGCCTCCGATTTGGATGACCGTGTGGCTCCTGCTAACTACGATCTTAATGTCTTCATCAACTGCCCATTTGATGAAAGCTATCTTCCTCTGATCGAGGCGTTGGTATTTGCTATTCATGATTGCGGTTATATAGCAAGATCTGCGCTGGAGGCGGAAGACTCCGGCGAAGTAAGAATTGATAAGATTGTAAAGATAATCAGAGATTGTAGATTCGGCATTCACGACATCTCGCGTACCGAACTCGGCCATAAAAGTGGACTTCCTCGCTTTAACATGCCATTTGAGCTTGGCCTCTTTTTTGGCGCAAAACGGTTTGGCTCGAAGATTGATAAGCATAAAGTCTGTTTGATTCTTGACCGTGAACAGTATCGATATCAGCGCTTTTGCTCTGACATTGCTGGGCAAGACATTCAAGCGCACGAAGATAATCCTAAGACTGCAATACGCGTTGTACGAAACTGGCTTCGAAATACAAGTCGAAATTCTCAGGCTTCTATTCCGGGCGGGAATATGATAGCTTCCAGATTCAGTCAATTTCAAGATGAACTTCCACTTTTATGTGATAACCTAAATATTCAACGTAGTGAGCTTGTCTTCAATGATTACACAACGTTAATTGCGGAATGGCTGAAAGAAAATAGCTGGTGGGAAGAGAAACCTTAGGTTGCAGGGTCCACCTTCCAACATCGCCATGCACCAGACCCGCCACCGCAATGTTGTTATCGTTACCTTGGATTACTTGCGGGCTGGTGATAGCGTGCGTTAGCTAGCCACAAACATCACCTAAGAGGAGAGACGGACATGAAAGAGATTATCGAGACACGCGAGGTATCGCAGAAGACTTACTGTCGGGCTGAAACGGACCGAACCTTCTACAACGCAGCGCAGCTGACTGGCGGCGTAAATAAGCTGTTCAGCTTCCGCAATCTCACGCCGCTGGACAGGCAAACGGTCGTCCGGATGAACAAGGACACGCTCTACACGGTGGCCTTAGTGGATACCTCTATGGGGGCCACCATTACGGTACCGGAAATGCCAGCGGGCCGCTATTTCTCCGTACTGTTGCTTGACAATGATCACTATTGCCCTGGCGTAATATATACTTCAGGCACACATGAGCTGCCTCAAGATACTAAGTATCTTGCTATTAATGTGCGTATCCAGCTGTTGCGCCCAGATGACCCAGCGGACATTACGCTGGTCAACCAATTACAGGATCAGTTTGTCATCAAGGCCAACAGCGCCGACCCGTTCCCGGAGCCGAGCTGGGACAAGAAGTCGCTGGCTACACTAACCGCGGAATACAACACAGAGTTCGCCAAGTTCGATCTATATCCTGACGGCTGGATGGGCAAGCGCGGAGAAGCCGATGATGCAACCCGGCACCTGGGCTGCGCGGGAGCCTGGGGACTTTTCCCAAATAAGGACGCAGTCTACATCAACTACAATGGACATCTCCCCGTCGATAGATGCCACGTCGCCACCTACCGGATGCCCGAGCACAACGCGTTCTGGTCCATCACCGTTTACGGCGCAGATGGTTACATGAAGAGCGTAAATAATATTCTCAACGCCTCGAACACGAAGATTAATGCTGACGGCACCTTCACAGTTCATTTCGGGTCTAAGCAAGCCTGTGGTGATGTGCCCAACCGCCTCGATGCCCCCGAGGGCTGGAACTGCCTCATGCGCGTTTATCGCCCCGGCCAATCCGTCCTAAATGGAAGCTACAAACTGCCGGCCGCCGTCGCCTGTACTTAATCTAATCAGAGGAGAATTATGAACACGACTGCTACCGAAATCCGCGTCATTGCCAAAGAAGCTTATATCTACGGCTTTCCCATGGTTGACAACATGCGTGTGCAATATACTTACTTTACTGATAAGACAAATCCCGACTACAAGGCGCCTTACAACACTCTCTTCAATATCCCCCGCGTGTTCACGCCGGAAGACAAGGCAATCCAGACCCCTAACTCGGACACGCCCTACTCGTGGATCGGTCTTGATTTGCGTGCTGAACCGATTGTGTTCACCGTGCCTCCAATCCCCCGCGAGCGATACTGGAGTCTGCAACTCATCGACCTCTACACGCACAACTTCGACATTCCTGGCAGTCGCGCGACAGGCAATGCTGGCGGCAGTCTTCTCATCGCCGGCCCAAACTGGCAGGGGGAACAGCCACCGAGTATCGCCAAGGTGATCCGTTGCGAGACTGAAATTGCTTCGGCGCAGTTTCGGACACAGCTGTTCAATCCCGCCGACCTCGACAACGTCAAGACGATTCAGTCGAAATATGTTGTGAAGCCCTTGTCAGCCTTCCTTGGCCAACCGTCCCCCAAGTCTGTTGCTTCGATTAACTTTCCCAAGCCGCTCACACCGGTCACCCAGAAGACCTCGCTCGAGTTCTACACGCTGCTGAACTTCTACCTGCAGTTCTGCCCGACCCATCCATCCGAGCAAGACCTCATGGACCGATTTGCCAAAATAGGTGTTGGCGCGGGCCAGACTTTCGCTGCCGGCAAGCTTTCACCGGAAACGAAGGAGCTGATCGAGGCCGGCATGGCCGACGCCTGGGACGAGTTCAAGGGCTTGTTGG
>CALGEE010000427.1 GCA_937881525.1 uncultured Sphingomonadales bacterium
CCAAATGGCGCGCCAATCCCATCGATCCCGAGGAATCTCGGAAATGACTTCGGAGGCCGCCTGCAGGTTTTGCCAGAACTGATCAATCGAATTGGCGCCTGGGAAGGCCCCACTCATCCCAACAATGGCGATTGGGTCCCGGGTCCGCGTTGGCTCTGTGCGCCGGATTGCGGGGGCCGCTACATCCGGTTGGTTCAAGGCAAGTTCTTCCGTGATCGCCGTGCTGACCTCGGCCAGAGTGGTGTTCGAGTAAAAGAGGCTAGGATCAATCTGCACCCCGAGCGTCTGGGTGCACTGCGCCGCAAGTTCCGTAAACGCGATACTGTCGAACCCAAGATCGGCGAGCGCTTCATGAACATCGAGGTCTTCTGGCGCGACACGAACGATCTCGGCCACCGTGGCCCGCAATTGCGCGAGCACGTCCTGTACGGGTTGCGGGCGTTTTTGCGGAGAAGGTTCTGGCTCCGCACGCGGTGCACACGCGCTGCCGTCGTCCAAGGTCTCTATGATCTTTTCTGGCCGTCCATATCCCACCACGAATTGGCCGTCCCCTTGATGCAGGGCTGCGTTCAATGCGTACATACCGGCATCTGTCGGCATCGCCTCCAACCCAAAGCGGTTGGACATCGCATGCGCAGCCGCCTCTGGCACCGTCATCCCGCCCTCGGCCCAAAGAGGCCAATTGATCGAGACGCTACGCCCGCCCCCCTGCCCTTGGGCCACCTTCACGGCTCGTTCGCTCACGAAACCGTCTTGCCATCCATTGGCAAAAGCATAGCTGCTCTGACCCATATTACCGCTTAGCCCGGCCAGGGAAGAGCACAGGACAAACGCCTCAAGCCGATCCCCTCGCGTGGCCCGGTCAAGGGCGAGTGTACCGGCGATCTTGGGTGCGGCCACGGTGGCCGCGTCTTGTGGCGTAGTCGCCATCAAGAGCCCATCGCGCAGCACGCCAGCCGCATTAATGACAGCCGAAATCTCAGTGCCCGCCGCGCGAATGTCCTGTAGACAGCGCGCCAGCGCGTCTTCGTCTGCGATGTCGAGCGCGTGGTAGCTCGGTACCGCACCTAGATCTTTCAGTTCGTTCAAGACAGCGTTGATGCGTGCGTCGGCGGCCCCGCGCCCCAATAGCACCAGCCGCGCGCCCGCGTTTTGCTTGCTCAGATGCCGCGCGAAATGCAGCCCGATGCCGCCTGCGCCTCCGGCAATGATTACAGCGCCCTGAGGTGCGAACGCGGGTACGGAGGCCGAGGTTTGCGAAACCAGCGCCCGGACGAGGCGTTGTCCACCATTGTAACGGATAAAGCGGTCCTCGCTGCGCGCGTCTTCTGCCAAGACAGCAACATCGCCGGCGATCTGGATCACCTGTCCGTGCAAACCGGTCCGCTCGGACCGGAGACTGCCGACAAACCCACAGACGGCATGCACGAGTGACAATGGCGCATCGTTCGACAGAACCAGCTGCAACCCACCTGGAACCCTCGCGCTTCCAAAGATCGGTGCCAGCTCAGCAACCAAGGCCTCTAAGAGAGTGCCAGGTTGTGTGTCTGGGCTCAGGTCGATGACCTCGGCATCCTTTACCCCTGCCAAGCGCGCTCCAGTCAGATTGACGACCAAACGACCTTCGGGGGCCGCGCGTGTTGCTGTCACAGCGGCCGGTTTCCAATCTACGGTGAAGCAGGCAAGGCCCTCTACGGGATCCGTCTGCAAAGAAGCTTCGGGCGTAGCAACCAATTTGCGTGGCACGCCCCAATATCGGTGCTTGGCGAAAGGATACCCCGGTAGTGTCACCCTTTGTCGCTGCCATGTCTCGCTCCTTGGCCAATCCACGGACAGCCCATCCAACCAAGCCTGCACGGCCTCTTGCCAGCCGGCAGGCATGGCAAGAGGTGTCGGATTGTGTCCGGGCGCAACGCGCCGTAAATCCCGGATCGCATCAGCCAAGTTGTCTGCAGCAACTACATAACGATGTTTGAGATCGCGGCGTCCAGTTTGCAGCGTAAAGGCAACCCCCGCTAGGCTGGGCTGATGCTTCTCTAGGTGATCCGAAAGGTTCTGCGCCATAACTGCAAGCTGATCCGCTGAAGCGGCCGAAAGCGGCAAAACACACAGGCCGGTTTCTTGGTTGGCCTGATCCAGCTCCACATATTCGCCGATCACCAGATGCGCATTACTGCCGCCGGCCCCAAAAGAGCTCAGCCCCGCGATACGTGGCCCTTCGCCCTGCGGCCAGGGCATCGACGTGAGAGGGATGTCAAAACCAAGTCCTTGAAGGCCCAAATCAGGGTTCTGTGTCTGCGCATGGATATTTGGCGCAATCTCAGCGTGCCGGAGTTGCAACAAGAGTTTTGTGAGCCCTGCAATCCCGGCCGCGCTTTCGCTATGGCCGATATTCGCTTTGACCGAGCCCAGCGACAGCGCAGTATCGCCATACGCGCGACGTAGGCCGGCAATCTCAATCGGATCACCAAGCGAGGTGCCCGTGCCGTGACATTCAACAAAACTCACCTCATCCGGCGTGACCCCAGAGCGCGCCAATGCGTCCGCGATCGCATCACCTTGCGCCACCGGATCAGGCACTGTGTAGCCATTGGCACGACCACCATGGTTGACCGCCGATCCCTTGATCACGGCCAAAATTGGATCGCCGTCGCGTTCTGCTGCATCAACTGGCTTCAAGACTACCGCGCCAACACCTTCGGACGGGACATAGCCATCACCGCCCGCACCGAACGCACAGCACCTACCATCACTCGCCTCGAACCCGCCATGGGCCATCATCAGGTATTTGTTGGGGTGCAATGTCAGGTTCACGCCGCCAGCAACCGCCGCCTCGCACTCGCCGTTTTGCACCGCCTGCACTGCCAGATGGATCGCGCTGAGCGAAGATGAGCACATCGTATCCACGGCCATGCTCGGGCCCGTCAGATCCAACGCATAGGATACCCGGTTCGCAATCGACGCGGGACTTCCGGACAGGGCGGTCGGCGTTCCGGCTAGGGTCTGTTCAACGCCCAATAGCTGGTACTCTTCGTACATGACGCCAACAAAGACACCCACACGCTGACCAAGCGTTTCCGGTCTATGCCCGGCGCTTTCAATCGCGTGATAGCTCGTCTCAAGGAAGAGCCGCTCTTGCGGGTCGGCAAGCTCTGCATCTTTTGGAAGCATCCCAAAGAATGGCGCGTCGAATGCGTCGACATCGGTCAGGAAGCCGCCCCATTTGCTGCGGGTCTTGCCCTTGCCTTTGTCCGAACTGAAATAAGGTGTGTGATCCCAGCGGTCTCTCGGGATCTCGGTGATGCTGTCGCGACCAGCGCGCAGGTTATCCCAGAATTGGTCCAGTGTGTCGGCGCCAGGATAGCGCCCTGCCACGCCTATAATTGCAATGTCGGACGCGTTTTCGAGCGACCTAGCGGGGGTCTGAGCCGCCTTGCGGTCATATGTGCCATCCAAATGTTGGGCCAGACTGCGAAGCGTGCGGTACTCAAAGAAGAGCGTCTTTGGCAGTTCACCGAAATGCGCCTCAAGCTGCTCGGTCAGGTGAATAACCATGATCGAGTCCAGCCCGTACCCTTCGAGCAGCGCATCGGCGTCGATGCTCTCGGGCGGCAGCTTCAGCAGCGTTGCGATTTCAGCCCGCAGAACATCGATCACGTCTGTGCCACTGGGACTTGGAGGTAAAACTTCGAGTGCCGTGGAGTTTGGCGTTTCCTCTGATGGCGCATCGATCCAATAGCTGTCTTGCGCGAACGGATAGAGAGGCAGTGCAACAGGTGCCAAGCGATCCTCGGTAAACAGGGCGTCCCAATCAATGTCATGACCAGTCGTCCAAAGGTCAGCAATCACCGCAAGATCTCTCGCGGCCCAAAGAGCTTGTGCCGCCGACTTGGACAACGGTTTGGATGCAGCAACTGTACCCAACTTGGCAGTCGTCGGCGCTCCACTTAGCCAAGCGCGCAAGTTCTGTTGCCACTCGTCCCAGTCGCTCGCGACAACCGCAAGGCGCGTCACATGTTGGTCTCGGCCCAACTGCAGTGTCCGCGCTGTCGCGGCAAAGTCAGGACGCGAGTCCAGAGACGCAAAATGCTCTGCCAATTGGCGCAATTGATCCTGCGTCCGCGCCGACAGAACGCATAGCTGAGGACCAGCCAGAGGTCGCGGCGCGCGTGCATCAGGTGCCTCCGACAGTATCAAGTGCCCGTTTGCGCCCCCTGCCCCGAAAGAGCTCAGACCCGCATGCCTTGGTCCGTCGGCTGGCCATTCTCGCAGTCGAGCCGGGATGCTAAAGCCTGCGCTGTCTAGGTCGATTTCCGTGTTAAGCGGCTCGGCCCCGAGGCTTGGCACGATTTGCCGGTGTTGCATTTGTAAAATCAGTTTGAAGAGCCCTGCGAACCCGGCCGCGCTTTCGCAATGGCCAATATTGGGCTTTACGGAGCTGATCACCGCCCGGCTGCCGGTCAAGGCGCGCGAAAGACCGGCAACCTCGACAGGATCACCTAGACGCGTGCCCGTCCCGTGGGCCTCGACCAGTGATACCTCGTGAGGGGACACGCCCGCATCTTCAAGTGCCTGGCTGACAACCTCTGCTTGGGCCTTCGGGCTAGGCGCGGTAAAACTAGAGGTGC
>CALGEE010000428.1 GCA_937881525.1 uncultured Sphingomonadales bacterium
TTCAATTTACAGACTAGAAGGGAACTTGTTAGCAGCGCCGGGCGATGAGAGGTCAATTAGATCAGGGCCCCAAATATTTAACCTGTTGTGTAAAAACCTGAAGAGAAGCGTGGGATAGTCGAGGGGGATTACGGAAAAGGCTACTCGAATCTGTTTGGTTGACGACAAGATGTTTGTTTTCGTATTTCATTGTGAACGATGACGAGAAGCCTAAGATGCGGCTCCAGTGGAACGAACTCTGAGGCCAAGACTAAACCGAGGACGCACCATTTTAGAGCACGAAATATTTCATTCGCGCCTAACAAGGGCGTAATCTAGATGGTTCAGCCAGTTCCCCTAACTTCCTTTGAGCCTCAGTCATAGTTCTGGAGCCCCAACATATTGAGGTTTGTTGCCACGTCCTCCAGCATCCGACGAAGGCCAGCGTTATAAAAGCGTTACAGACCAGACTTGTGAATCAAAGTCAACTCGTGTTGACTGCTGCTTATCAACACGAGTTGATAACGGAAAGAGTTCAAAATGACTGCTAACAAAACGGAAACCTTTCGCATAATCTTGGACACGGATCTCGCCATGGGGGTTCCTGGGTCGGATATCGATGATGGGTTTGCCCTCGCCCTGGCTTTGGCGTCTCCTGAGATCAACGTGGAGCTCATCACGACAGTAAACGGTAATGCGGATGTTGAGAGCTGCTCTCTTCTTACCTTGGAACTTCTGGATCGGCTTGACCATGCCCACATTCGAGTAGTTGAGGGTGCATCTAGCCCGTTTCAATCGCCGGATCGTCGCCGAAGGGCACCGGATGCGATTCAAGACCAGTTTGGGCACCGTTCGCCTTCGCCCGGATATGCAGCGGCTGAAATTGCCAGTCTTGTCGCGGCGGAGCCTGGTGAAATAACCGTAGTTGCGATCGGTCCGCTAACTAACATTGCTGTTGCCGTAAACATGGATCCGGACTTTGCATCGAATGTCAAGGAAATAGTCATCATGGGCGGAGTCTTTCTTGGGGGCACAAATAAAAAAAATATGCCAGGTGAGTTCAACTTTTGGGTTGATCCTGAGGCCGCCGATGCCGTCCTGCGCAGTGGAGCAAAGATTCGAGTCGTTGGGCTGGATGTTACGGAGAAAGTGCGCCTGACGCGCAGCTCCGCAGAGCAGATGCGCGACAGCGGCTTGCCATTCGGTTCGTTTGCGGGCGACTACACACTTGGTTGGATCGATTATATGTCTTCGAAGTCCCCGGGTGACCCAACTGCAGTCGACTCTTGCGCGCTTCATGACCCTCTTGCGGTAGCAGCCCTTACTCATCCGGAACTTATGTCATGGTCTCCCGCGCAAGTCGGAGTCGTAACTGGCCCCAGTATTGCGAGAGGGGCGGTCGTAGCCGATTTTCTTTCTTCTGATGAACCGCCAGCGGCCAATGCTCTGATCGCCACCTCAGTAGACGCGGATGCCTTCGTCTCCTACTTTGTAGGCAGACTCGGCTCTATCTAGCTCATCCGGAAACCCGGATGTACCACAATAAGGAAAATGGAGAAGCAAATATGAAAAGTACAAAACGTTCCGCGGTAGCGATTTTTGCGGCTGCCGCTATCTTTGCAACTGTCGGATGCACTACCGCATCCGATGTTGCGGATTCCAGCGCTTCCAGCGCTGCGGGTTCTGGAGCTGATACGACTGCAGCCTGGAGCATTCCTGACACTGATCCGGTTGCAACAATCACGCTCCTTGGACTTCCGGATCTGGTCGATGGCAACATGCAGCCTGTGCTTGACGCTTTCGCTGAGGCTCATCCCAACATCACGGTGGTCTATCAGAACGTGCCATTCGATGCGCTGAATGCTGCGATCGACGCGGGTGTCTCGGCTAAGAATGGTACGCCGGATGTTTACTGGGCTGATATGCCTCGTATTGCTGCGCTTACTGCACGCGGCTACACGACCGATCTTACGGAACAGTTCGCCCCTTACAGCGATGCGTGGGACGATGCTTCTTACAAAGGTGCTTCGGTAGGAGATACTCTGCAAGGCGTCCCAATCGCTAACTCGAGCCAGCTTCTTTACTACAACAAGGACCTGCTCGATTCGGCAGGAGTTGACTACCCTTCCAATGATCCAAACTCTCGAATCACATGGGAAGACATAAAGCAAAATTCAAAGAACCTAGTGGCCGACGGGACTAAGAACGGAATTGTGTTTGGGCAGGTTGATCGTTATTACCAGCTCCAGGCGCTTCCGGTGTCATTGGGAGGATCTCCAGGAGCGACTGGCGAGGGTAATCTGACACCAGATATCACCGGCGACCCATGGGTGACGTCGATGGACTTTTATGGGTCACTGTTTGCAGAGGGCCTGTCTCCACGTGGGATTACACCCGAACAGAATGATCAAGAGTTTCTGGACGGCAACACCGCTTACTATGTCCAAGGACCTTGGTTCTTACCGGCTCTAAATTCTTCGGACATAAATTGGGGCGTTGCGCTTCACCCATACTTTGCAGATGGAGTTCCGGTCACGGCAACCGGATCATGGGCATTGGCGATGAACCCGTTCAGTCAGAACAAAGAGGCCACGGCCATTTTTATGAAGTGGATGTCGGTAGATGAGGGTGCCGGTTACATCAAGTACCGTCCAGATGCTGAACTACCTGCAAACAAGGCAGGGAAGGACTTCTACTACGCTAAGGACGTCTTCAAATCTGACGAGGGCGATAAGGCCGCCAAAATAATAGGCTTCGAAACGGGTAACACCGCGGTGAATCGACTGTCGACGGTTGGGTATGTTGAGTTTGAGGGCATAGTCAATAGGGCTTTTGCTGACATTCGCAACGGAATCGATGCAAGGACTGCACTTGAGGCGGCCTCGACGGAACTAGAGGCTGCGTGGCAGACCTACAAGTAAAGTAGGTCGGTTTATCAAGGGAAGTAGCCATGACACCTAAAAAGAGATATAAGTTCGCAAGAGTCAAATTGACGCGAGCTGGTGTTCGAAATGGCCTGGATGGGCCTGCGGTCGCAAGACCGCGGGCCCTATTCAAAAGCTTTTCGCGAGAGCGCCACGATTTAATCTGGGCGACCGTCTTCCTTCTACCCGCAATGGTCGCAATTCTCAGCACCCGTGTCTGGCCCGCTGTTGGGGCGATCTCATCAAGCCTGCACACGGGGTTCCCCGGTGGCGTTCGTGAACCGGTCTTTAGCTGGTTCGACAACTATTTGAGGCTTTTTGAGAATCCCGCGTTCATTGAGGTGATCGTGAGAACAATAGCGTTCAACCTTGTTATCAACCCTCTTCAGATCGCTATCGCCCTTGTCATCTCTTTGGTCATGACCCGAACTATCCCTTTTCGAGGGCTCTGGCGCACACTGGTCTTTATTCCTGCAACCGTGCCCATAGTTGGGTCAACCATAGCCTGGGGCATCGGGTTGAGATGGGACGGCCCCGTGAACGCCATTATTTCTGCACTAGGGGGTACTCCGCAGCCGTTCTTTACGTCAGCAGATCAAGCCCTCGCCAGCATCATCCTCGTTGCCACGTGGATTGGGGTTGGATACTGGATGCTTTTTCTAATCGCAGGAATCGAAGCTATCCCTA
>CALGEE010000429.1 GCA_937881525.1 uncultured Sphingomonadales bacterium
GCAGCCAATCCGCGGCGGGTGGTTTTTGCAGCAGTGCATCGGGGACCGGTGACGTAGATGGTGTTTCGCGGTTCACCCAGCCCCCGGCACTTTGGGCTGCTTCCATGATGCCGGCTGCCCCTTGCCAAGTGGTTTCTTCCGGTTTTAGTTCGCTTACCGCAACGCCGTTACTGCGCAGCAGGAAGGCTGCGATGCCGTTGACTATGGAAGGCGGCGCGTTAGCCGGTACGTTCATCGACATCATGCTGCGTATGAAGGTGGCTAAGGGGGGCACACCGCCTTTGCCCCATCGGGTGCGGAACCGCTCGCCGGTTAAAGCAACACCATGCGCACCGCCCGCCAGGTTTGCATTGTGGCATTCCGCGCAGTAGTTTTGGTAGGCCACACTGCCAGCAGAGGTGGTTTCAGCATTGGCCTCGGCCGACAGAAGCGCACTGACGACCGGCAACATTAGGCTGATAAAAGGCCAGCGAATAACCCGCATGAACACGTCCTCTAATATAATTTTAGAATGCTCGCTTGTCTGCAACCAGTCAACGATGAATTTGCTCGTACGATGACTGCGCAGATAAACGCAGCCGGCCTGCAATTGGCCTCAGGTGCTACGATCTGATCGACCAAGCGCAAGGTGCTGAACAGGTGGGAGATAAGCACGGCAAGTCGCCCGACCGTCAGCTGTCTGAACTGTGCAAACACCCCGGAACCAAAACGGTAAAAGTAAGGAAAGCTTGCCGGTAACTAACTAATCTGCAGGCGGCTTGAGTTCCTGGATCTGCCGTTCAAGATTGGTCAGCAATGGTTCCACCATCGCCTCGTCCAGTCCATGGACGAGGCGGTTAATCGCCATGCCTTCAATCGTTTGCTGCGACAACGCGAGCGCAAGATCGAAATTCGTGCGGTTTTTCTGCCATTCGGGGAAGGCCTCGATGGACAGCGCATATCGCCGCTCGCGAAATTCGGCTTGTGCAGGTTCAAGTATCTGGGCCAGCCCCTGATCGGTCCGCGCCGCAATCGATAATTCATGGAATGCAGTGAAACTTGGGCTAGAAAGCTGGTCCCAATAGGCTCGCACCACTTCGTGGACACCCCGACTGGCAATATCGCCGCTGCGCCGGATCGCTCGGAGGCGCTTATCATTTAATTCAGCGATCACGGCGCGCATCAGAGCGTCGCCATTTTCAAAATGATGGAGCATCGCACCGCGAGACAGACCGGCCTCTGCAGCGACACGTGAGGACGTCGTTCTTGAATAGCCGAATTTCACGATGCAGCGAATGGCGCCCTCTATCAGACGCTTCTTGGTCTGGACGCTCTTAAGCCATTGCTGTGTAGGTGATGCGGGCACAACACGGACAGCGGATCGCTCGTTGGAGGCAGATTGATGCAATTTACGCGGGATTGCCATATTTACTGCCCGTCAGACGGCTTCATGAAAGCTGAGTTCCATTTCCTCGGCGAGACACTCAAGAATTGGGGGTACCAGTCGATCATGAAAATCGATGTGCATGTGGTGGTCAAAAGCAGCCTCTGATTTGAACGTCGCCACGCAAAAATAGGTGTTTGGCATATCGGTTGCCTTGAACAGTTCGTAGATTTCGCAATCCGGCTCGTGAAGATGAACAAGCGCGCGCAACTCTGTCTGTAGCACTTCCAGATCGGCTGCTTTTTCTGGCTTAGCAACGAGCTTGGCGATGAATGACTTTCTCATGGAATCAGGCCTCTTCTAGTTCAGTGATAAGGGTGTCTCGCAGGCGGAATTTTTGGATCTTCGACGTTGACATTGGCCATTCGCTGACGAACCGGACATGCCTTGGAAGCTTGAAGCTAGCGAGCTTTCCAGTGCAATGTGCGATGAGTTCTGCTTCGCTCGCACTCTTGCCGTCATTAAGTTCGACAAATGCAGCCGGCACTTCAACATAACGTGGATGCGGAATGCCTGTAACCTGCGCAAGCTTTACGGCTGGGTGCGTTTGCAGTGCCGCTTCAATCTCTGCTGCGGCCACATTCTCTCCGCCGACTTTCATCATGTCCTTGGTTCGGCCATGAAACATGATCTGGCCTTGCGCATCGAACGAACCAATGTCGCCCGTGTGGAACCAACCATCTGCGTCAATCACCTCAGCCGTTTTTTCCGGCGCATTATAGTATCCGGCCAACATATTTGGCCCGCGCGCGATGATCTCACCCTTTTCATCACAGCCGCAAATAGCGCCCGTTTCGATGTCAACGATCTGAACCTCCCATTCATCGAGAGGAACGCCAAGCCGCCAACCGCGGGCTTCCCAAGGGTCTGTCGTTCGGCTTGTGCAAATTGTACCAGAGCCTTCGGTCAGGCCATAGGTTCCAACCATGATCGTGTGCGGCATAGCTTTGACCATCGCATCTCTGATCCAGTCTGGCTGCACACCCAAATTAGCATTCATCAGCCGAACGCTGGACAAATCTGTTTCAGTAAATTTTGGATGTTCGATCAGATCCTGCATGATGGTTACAAAGCATGGATAAGCATGCGTAGCTTTTTCGGTTTCAAGCATTGAAAGCGCGACGCCAGCATCGAAGTTGGGGACTGTTAGATAGGTACCGCCAATATCGAGAATTGACACAAGCGGCAGAATTCCAGCGATGTGGAAAATGGGTAATGGCGACCAGAATCTGTCGCCTGGCTCCATTTCGTAGCGCCGACCCAGATTGCGGCTGTTCCCGATAATCCCGCGGTGGCGGATGAGGCAGCCTTTCGGATTGGCTGTTGTCCCGGATGTATAGAGGATCATGGCTATGCTTTGGGGTTCAACGGCGTCGATCCGAGCATCAATCTCGGTTGAGGTCTGAGCAGACAGGGGTAAGGTCGGCAGCGCAGTGCGCGCCGACACTAGTCCGGCAGGGCAGGGCTCGTCTAAGCAGATAATTGACCGGAGCTTTGGCGCTTCCGTAAGTGACAAGTTTTCTGGATCTACCGCTGCAGCAAGTGACGGGAGTGCTTCCATCAGCCGCTCGCTGAAATCGAGTGAATCAGCCACACGACCTGTGGTGATTAGGCCGACTAGGTCTGCATCTTTGACAAGAAATGCGAGCTCTCCGGGCTGGTATCGCGCATTTACAGGTACAGCGACAGCCCCGGCCATCGCAATGCCGAACAGCGCTTCCACAAATTCAGGGCGCGTCGTCAGCAAAAGGCCCACATGATCGCCCGGTTGAACGCCGCGCGCGATGAGCGTAGCCGCCCAGAGGCGCGCCCGGTCATTCAAATCAGCATAGCTCGTGCGCTTGTCGGGAAAAATAAGAGCCATCTCTTGCGGGCGCAGAGAGGCTCCGTTCCGCAAAAGCGCACCCAAAGTGTAAATGCCTGTCATGGCGCTATGGGCAACAGATATTCACGGGTGTATGTGCCGTCTATACACTCGATCATCGTTGTTATGATGTCGGCGCTAGCGGGATTAGCCTGGTGGGCTTGATCAGCAGCTTCATCAACAAAGCTCTCAAAAACCGCGAATGCATGCGGCGCATCAAGGCGATAAAATTTATATGCCAGGGTTCCGATTTCGTCGGCGGCATTCATTTCCATTTGTGGGATTAGGGTCAAGAATTCTGCTTCTCGGCCTGCCTTGACGTTAAAGCGTGATAGGAAGGTCCAGCTCATTTTTAAATCTCTCCATCAATATAGCGGTCAAGCTCTGCATGGAAGTGGCGCAGCCTTGCTTCCTGCTCGCTCCAAATCGGTCCGCGGAATCCGCGCGAGCGTGATCCTTTTTGAACAATCGGTAATAGTTCGGAATCTTGATCCAAGACCTGCCCAAGATTGGGCGGCTCGCCAAGCGGGATGCGTTCGATCTCAGGGCGTGTCATCCCTGTTGTATCAGTCCCGTCCGCCAACCCCATCCAAGCAGGCGGGCCATAGCCCGGTGCATCAACATGTGCGAAAAGAATGCAGGTGTCATAGGTGAACCGATTGGGATCATCTGGATGCGGCAGGAAGCGATGGATGAATACTGCTTCAGGGTGGCAACCGATCTGCACATTAGGAAAGATGCCATAGATGGTTGAATCGCTAAGTTGAGTATCGCTGAATTTGTCATAGTCGAGACCAAATCGCTTGGCCCGTTCGCGCTTTGAAACTTGGATTGCGGCACGGCTGTCTTGTGCTGTGCCTTCAAATGCGTCTGGATCAATACCGGCATCGCGCAGCATCATCTTAATGCCCTCATTCACGCTAAGTTGATCAGGAAATCGAGGTGAGGGCTGCCCAAATGGGACGAACTGACGGCTCATTCCGTTTGGATAGAGGTCGATCTGCGTGCGGTCATCCATAACACCTTGCGTTTCAGGATGAACCGCATGGAGGTGGTAGATTTCATAAAAGGCATCCACGCCGCCTTTCCAGTTTGCTGCCCATTCCGTGTGCTTATGCTGAATGACGTTCATCGCGCCAATATCATATGTCTCCAGTTGGTCTGCGACCGGGCCGAGCCATTGGCGAAGAGGCGGCATATCATTTGAAAGAGATATGAAGGCAAGGCCCGCAACTTCTTCGCATCTTACGGGCGTGAGATTGCGGTCGTGGCAAAGCGTTTCAGGATGAAAAGAGAATTCGTCCGTTACCTGTGTGTTGGTACCGTCAAGCGCGAATTGCCAGCTGTGAAAGGGGCATGTGAAGTTCCCGATAGAGCCAAAATCTGAGAGGATCAGTTGGCTCCCTCTATGAGGGCACACATTATAATGCGCCTTTAGACTGCCATCGTCTTGTCTCACCACAATGAAACTCTCGTCCGCAATATCGAAACGGACAAAATCGCCATCTTCACGAAGGTCACTTGTGGGACCAGCGAGCAGCCAGGTTTGGGTCCACATCCGGTTCCATTCAGCTTCTTTGTAACCTGCACCATGGTAACGTTTCGGGTCAGGCCGCCCAGTTCCATTTTCTATTCTGGGCGCCCGATCATTAAAAGGATGATGCGCGCCTGTGTGAATATCCCAGAGCCGAAAATCGAAACTCATTGACTGTTCTCCTCGTCTCGCCATCGGGAAGCATAATTGCACGGTT
>CALGEE010000430.1 GCA_937881525.1 uncultured Sphingomonadales bacterium
CTAATCACGACTGATCCGGAAATGAACACCATCGTTATGGGTATCAAACAAATGTTTCCGTCAGGTGATGATGTTGCCGACTGGCCGGTCATTATGGCCACTTCAATTCTAGCAATGATCCCACCAGTGATCGTCGTTATTTCAATGCAAAAACTCTTTATTCGCGGTCTCGTGGACAGCGAAAAGTAGGAAAGACATGGCAACTGTAGAACTCAACAACGTTAAAAAACGCTTTGGCCCTGTCGAGGTGATCCATGGGGTCAGCACGACGATTAAAGACGGTGAATTCATCGTCATCGTGGGCCCCTCTGGGTGCGGAAAATCAACGCTTCTGCGTATGGTGGCTGGATTAGAAAGCGTTTCTGAGGGCGAAATAAGCATTGGTGGAAAAACCGTCAATGACCTTGAGCCGATGGATCGCGACATCGCAATGGTGTTCCAAAACTACGCGCTTTATCCACATATGAGTGTTCGTGAAAATATGGGTTATGGCCTTAAGATTGCGAAAATGCCCAAGGCCAAGATTGAAGAAAAGGTCAATGCGGCAGCTAAGCTTTTGCAGCTTGACGAATACCTTGACCGTCGCCCACGTGACTTGTCAGGTGGGCAACGGCAACGTGTTGCAATGGGGCGTGCCATCGTGCGCGAACCCTCTGTGTTTCTATTTGACGAACCACTGTCAAACCTAGATGCAAAGCTACGCGTGCAGATGCGTTTGGAAATTCGTGACTTGCAAAATCGACTTGGGATTACTGCGCTCTATGTTACCCATGATCAGGTCGAAGCGATGACCATGGCCGATCGCATGATCGTCATGAACGATGGCCGAGTGGAACAAATCGGAACACCACTTGAGGTTTATGAAACGCCTCAAACTCTTTTCGCCGCGCAATTTATTGGCAGTCCTTCGATGAACGTCTTTGAGACAACGGTTCAAAACAACATACTTTCTATCGGAGACACAACCGTTCCAGTGAACACCGAAGCCAAGGGCAAGGTTATAGCTGGCATGCGCCCCGAACATGTCATTGTAGACGACAACGGACCACTGTCGATCACTGTCCAAATTGGTGAACCATTGGGGGCCAACACCCTCCTGCACGGACGTCTTGATGGCACATCTGACGCCTTTACGATCAGTTTGCCAGGCGTTCATCACACGGTAGCAGGTCAGGTCATTCGGTTCGCAGTTGACCCTAGGCACATGCATTTATTTGACATCAAGTCCGGGGGACGGATCTGATGGAGGATGGGACAAGTCGACGGAACATCACTGTTTTTGGACATCGTGGTGCCCGTGGCATCTATCCAGAAAACACAATGGCTGGGTTTCAGTATCTGCAAGATATTGGTATCAACGCCGTCGAATTTGACGTTCAAAACGCAGCCAATCGCCTCACCATAATAGCCCATGATCCTTACGTTACCATGCCGGATGGGGAGAGCGGGGAAATGCGCAGCCAGCTGATACGGCACACTAAAGCTACAGATCTTACGAAAATTAAGGTTGGCGCACTTAGCCCCAGAAGTGATTACGCAATCCAGTTTCCAGATCAAGCACGCCTTCCTGATGCACGTATTCCAACGTTTGCGACCTTTTGCATGTGGGCCGCTCAACACCCACTGCTTATGCTCAATGTCGAAGTTAAATCTCACGCAGAACAAGCGGATCTCTATGATCCACCTGAAATAATAGTTTCAGATGTCGTGGACTTGTTGGGGAAACATAACTTGTGCCATCGTTGTATTCTTTCCAGCTTTGATTGGAGAGTGCTTCTTGCCTGTGCCGAGCGTGCGCCCGAGTTGACACGCGGCTACCTGACGTTAGAACAAAACCACGGTACAACTATGGTCCCAAACATAGTCGATGGTTCGTCTTGGATGGGCGGTGTCACACGCGCCGATCATGATGGCAGTTTGCCCCAGACCATTGCTGCACTTGGCGGAAAAGTGTGGTGCCCATATTTCAAAGACCTGACACAAGATGCTTTGGTAAGGGCACAGGACTTGGGATTGGTGGTGAATGTTTGGACCGTCAACACATTAGACGATATCAACCGCATGGCAGACATGGGTGTCAACGGGATCATTTCGGATTATCCGGCACGGGTGCAGAACGTGCTTGCGCAATGCGCCGGCGTCTAAATCTGCATACGGTTGTTACAACAAAATCCGTCGTGCATTGAACAAAAATTGACGGCCCTTGAGTTGTCGAACTAACAGTATCTCTCTTAGAAAGCTGGAATATCAATGCTCTTAATCATCGAACTTGTCGGGGCAATCGGTCTTTTGCTTTTCGGATTGCGAAATTATGTCCAGCGTGAAATGTGCGCGGGCACTTAGCAAAAACCAAAAGGCTTTTGCAAAGT
>CALGEE010000431.1 GCA_937881525.1 uncultured Sphingomonadales bacterium
GAATCAGGCTTACCAGTGCCGCCTTGTTTTTCATGAACCGCGCGCGCGCATCCTGCCATGGCGATCTGCTTTGGATCATCCGTTCGGTGATCCGTCCTGCACGTTGGTTCTCTTCACTCGATGTGGTGTTCACCGTACGGCTCCTAGTATTCGATTTTTGGGTCAATCCAAGTGTAAAGGATGTCCACGATCAGATTGAACGCCACGGTCAACGCGCCAATCAGAATGGTGATCCCCATCATGACGGAATAATCGCGACTGAGCGCAGATTGCACAAAAGACTGACCAATCCCGCCTGTCGCGAAGTAAAGATCGATCACCACTGATCCGGTAATCATCGCAACAAAGGCCGGGCCCATATAGGACAGGAGTGGCAACAAGGCAGGTTTGAGAGCGTGCTGAATTATAATAACGTGGTCAGGCAGGCCCTTGGCGCGGGCGGTGCGAATGAATTGGCTACGCAATACCTCCAGCATGGATGAGCGCATGATCCGTGCGACCGAGGCCATATGGCTGGTCGCCAGCGCGATCACCGGCATAACAAGGTAGGGCCATTGCCCACCATTCCAGCCTCCACCAGGCAGCCAGCGCAGCCAGAGCGTAAAGACCAGCACAAGGATCGGTGCAAGCACGAACGTGGGCAACACCTGCGCCACAATCGACAGACCAATTGCAAAATAGTCGACCAGACTGTTCTGCCGCATGGCTGCGATGGTTCCCAGCAGGGTTCCGATGACCATCGCGAAAACAAACGCAATGCTGCCATAGGTCAGTGTGACCGGAAATCCCTGACCGATCACGTCATTGACCGTTTGGTTTTTGTATTTGAAAGAAGGTCCGAAATCGAACTCGGTCAGGATACCCACCAGATAGTTCCAGATTTGTAGATACAGTGGGTCGTTCAGGCCATATCGCGCTTCGATATTGGCAAGAACCTGTGGTGGCAGCGCCCGCTCGGTCGTGAACGGCCCGCCGGGGGCTGCATGCATAAGTACAAATGATATGAAGATCAGAATCAATAGGGTTGGAACCGCCATGAGGATGCGTTTGAAAATGAATGACACCATCATGCCGCTCCTTGGATATTAGGAATTTAATGGCTGCCCCGAAACACCCCGGGGCAGCCAAAGAAATCGCCGGTTTATTCCGCCGCGATGTAGAGGTCTTTGGAGTACCAAGTCATCATGACATTATTGACCGGCCAGTTTTTCACGGACGGGTTCTGCATGAAGGCCGCAGCAAAGTGGAAGACCGGAATGATAGGGGCTTCAGCCTCGATGATCTGTTCAACCTGCATGTAAATATCGGCGCTGTTTTCGGCCGTGCCTGCGCTTGCCATCAGTGCGTCAACCTCAGGATTATCATATCGGCCGTCATTGTATCCGGAGCGCGTTGTCACAAGATCTAGGAATGTAGAAGCCTCGTTGTAGTCGCCGCACCAGGAATTGCGGCCCAGATCAAAATCCTGCTCGCCCATCGCGTTGAGGTAGGTCTTCCACTCCATGTTCACCAATTCAACCTCAACACCCAGCTTTTGCCGCCACATCTGCGTCATGGCGATTGCGGATTTCTTGATGTCGTCACGGGTATTGTACAACAGGCTGAATTCCAGAGGAGTGTCGGCACCATAGCCTGCTTCTTTCATCAGATCCATGGCAAGTGTATCACGCTCGGCCTGGCTCATTGTCCGCATTCCATCCTGTGGAGGAACAAAACCTGTCGTGGCTTCGGGTGTGAATGTATAGGCCGGTGTCTGGCCGCCCTGCATGATCTTGTCAGTGATGATCGAGCGGTCTATCGCCAGCGACAAGGCCCGACGGACACGGGCATCTTTGAACGATTCAGGCCCCGACTCCGTCAGGTTGAAACTGTAGAATTCCGAACACAGGCGCGGAAATGATTTCGCCGTATCGGGGTATTCCGCACTCAACGGGCCAAACTGACCTGCGGGAATTTTGGTCCGGTCGATTTCGCCAGCCTGGAAACGAAGCAGCCCGGAGCTTTCGTCGTTGATGATCAGGCCGACCACTCTTTCCAGTATCGTTGCTTCATTGTTCCAGTAGAGCGGATTGCGTTCGCGCACAGAACGTTCTTGCGGCACGTGCTCTGCCAGGACATAAGCGCCGTTTCCGACAATGTTTTCGGGTTTTGTCCAGTCAGTTCCATGTGCTTCAATTGCTGATTTAGGCACCGGAAAAGTGATCGGAGTGATGGTCATCTGGGCAAAATAAGGAACACTCTGGGTCAGCCGGATCTCAAGCGTATGGTCGTCAATCGCCGTGATGCCAAGTGTGTCCGGGCTTTTGTCTCCGGCAATGACCTCAGCGCCGTTTTCAAGGTTCATCAACTCCATAAACCAAGAGTATGGCGATGCGGTTGCAGGATCGAGTGCACGTCGCCACGCATAGACGAAATCGCCTGCAGTTACAGGCGTGCCATCAGACCATTTGGCGTTGTCGCGCAAATGAAACGTATAAATGGACTTGTCATCGTTCGCATCAAAATGCGTTGCGACCCCGGGCACCAGATTGCCATCTTTGTCCTGATTCATGAGACCTTCGAATAGATCGCGCATCACTTCAAAGGCAATGGTATCTTCGGCCAGCGCCGGATCGAACGTGGTGGGCTCGTCGGACAGGCGATAAGTAAAGACCTGCTCATTGGCCAATGCCTCGCCTGTGACCGGATGGGTACCCGCGGCTAGCGCGATTGTTGACGTCATGCTGAGACCGATAATCCCAGCGGCAAGATATGTTGTGAAATTTTTCATTTTTTCCCTCTCATGAACTGTTGTGGCACTGGCGCTATTGAAATCAAGCGCTTCTCTCGGCTTGTGGGCCATTGTTATCTTTTGAGGTTCGCCTACGAGCACGGCTTTTGACAACTTCGCAAATGATCCCAATCTTATGCGAGTAGAAGCATAAGTGCGTCTGTTCGCATCATCTCATTGGAAGTAACGCGTCTGCCCTTTGGGTGAGCGATCAACTCAAACTGATAAATAGGGATGCAACAACGGCGAGCAACCTCCACCCGCGACTCGACTGTTCAGATTTGCGCGTCAACTCGCGTCACTGGGCGCAATCCCAAGAGGGGATCGTCTGGCTTAGAATGCGAAGCAGCAAAACAGGAATGAGAATCACATGACAAAAATTGCGCCCATCCTTGCAAAAGCAGATGATAACATTTCCGCCGGTCTCGAACGGTTAATGCAAATTATGCGCATCACCAGTATCTCGACCGATCCGGATTATGCTTTGGATTGCCATTGCGCTGCGGAATGGTGTCTGGCGATGCTACATGATCTAGGGTTTGATGCACGCATATGCCAAACAGAAGGCCAGCCGATCGTTATAGGACACGATTTGAGCGCGGGGCCGGAATCGGGGCCGCATGTTCTGTTTTACGGTCATTACGATGTGCAGCCAGCTGAGCCACTCAACCTTTGGGCCCATCCGCCATTTGAGCCATGTGTTACCAATGCTTCTGATGGGCGGGCCCGGATATCCGGGCGTGGCGCGTCGGACGACAAAGGCCAGTTCATGACTTTTCTGGAGGCCTGCCGGGCATGGAAAGATGTGACTGGTTCCCTACCGCTGCGCATTTCGGTCCTGTTGGAGGGTGAAGAGGAAATCGGTGGGCCGAGCATGTTGCCGTTTCTTGAGGCGCACAAAACAGAACTCGGTGCTGATCTGGCGCTGATCTGCGACACCGAGATGTGGGATCAGACCACTCCGGCCATAACCACAATGTTGCGGGGATATCTGGGCGAGGAGTTCACCCTGACGGCTGCCAATCGGGACCTACACTCCGGGGCATATGGTGGACCTGCGCGCAACCCGATCCATGTTATCACTGATCTTCTGGCAAAGCTGCGCGACGAGGACGGTCGCATCCTGATCCCGGGATTTTATGAAGGGGTGACAGAGCCTGCATCAGAAATGCTTGCCTCGTGGGAGGCCCTGCGCCAGTCGGATGCCGAGGTTCTGTCAGAGGTTGGTTTGTCCTCGCCGGCGGGCGAGGTTGGATTCACCGCGCAGGAACAAATATGGATCAGACCCACCTGTGAAGTCAACGGCATCTGGGGCGGCTATACTGGGGTCGGCGCAAAAACCGTGATCCCCTCACAGGCCTTCGCCAAATTGTCTTTCCGGCTTGTTCCGGGACAGGACCCGCATGCGATCAGAGCCGCATTCCGCACGTACCTGACGGGACTGATACCCAATGACTGCCAGATAGAATTTAC
>CALGEE010000432.1 GCA_937881525.1 uncultured Sphingomonadales bacterium
TGCACCGACATATCGATTTTAAAACTAAATTTGCGGTGCTATAGTTGACTAACGCACCCGCAATACAAATAACAGTTGTAGCAAGACCTAAGCTTTAGTCACCCCATGTTACAAAGGAGTCATTTTTATGGCCGAAACCCAAAAACCCAAAGCTGTCGCCAAACCAGCGCCAGCAAAGAAGTCGGCAAGCAAGCCAGCAACTGCCAAGCCTGCTGTTAAAACTACAGCAAAGTCGGCGACCGCTGCTGAACCAAAGGCTGTGGCAAAAACACAACCGCCCAAGGGTAAAGCTGGGAACGGCAAATCGAAGGTCAAATCGGGCATGGATGATTTCAAAGCACAGGCAACCGACAGCGTCCGTGCGGCCGCCACGAAGGGCAAGGATCGCGCCACCGAAGCTGCTGACAGCATCAGCAAGCTTATCCGCGACAGCGCGGGCACCATCGATGATAATGTCGGGAAGCAATATGGCGACTATGCGCGCAGCGCCGCCGATATGGTTGAGGGCTTTGCTGGCAAGATGGATGCCAAGGACGTTGACGCGCTTGCGGAAGATGCTCGGCATTTCGTTCGTAAAAGCCCAGCTATCGCCATCGGTGCGGCCGCCGCTATTGGCTTTGTTCTAGCGCGGCTAGTGCGTTCGGGCGGGAACGACGCGTAAATCGTAAACACGGGCGGCATTGCAAAATGCCGCCAATGATTGATAAGCGGGTCCAATGAAGACAGATGATCCCAAATATGATGCGGCAGAAGACATTGCGCCGCCTATTGAACCAACCGCCAGCGAGCAGGTTACGTTGGTGATGGAGGATCTGCGCGCAATGGTGAAGGCAGAGATGCGCTATCACCGTTCACGGCTTGACTATAGCCGACATGTGTTAAGCTGGTCGTTCCGTTATGGGGCCATCGCAGCAGCCGCATTTGGCGGCGCCTCTATCGCACTTGTTCTCGGCCTAGTGCTCACATTATCCCCTCTGATTGGGCCATTAGGGGCTACCTTGCTCGTAACGATAAGCTTTGTAATCATTGGCCTCATTTTCGGGACGATGGCTCGAAAATGGATGCGGAAAGTTTACTTTCCGGAGATACAGAAAAATGTCGACGATTTTACCTGAAGAGCCGGACATTACGGACCGCGAAAGTGTCATTTTATCAAATGCCGAAAGGCGTTATTTGCGGCGCAAGTTCAATGACAGCTTGGCTGTGACGCGTGATATTCTCAATCCGCGAAATCAGCTCGCGCGTTTGGTTGAACGTAAATCGACACAAGCGAAACAGGTTGCAGGCGCAACAATTCAAATTGCGAAACACAATGCGCCCGTAATAGGTATAGTCGGAGTGGGCGCATTGTTGTTTGCGGCGCGCCGTCCGATTTCCCGATGGGTTTCAAGCCTGCGGAAAAGTAAAATCAAAACGCCCAGCAGCGATTAATATAGGAACGATATATGAGCAAGATTGGCGACAGCATCAAATCCGCAGCGGATAGCGCGAAGGCAAGAACCACGCAGTCAAGTGTCGCGGCGCGTAAAAAGGCTTCGGCAGCTTTTGAAAAAGGTAAAGATACCGCGATCTCAAGCGTTGAGCAGTCTAAGGTTATCGCACGCCAGGCGAAGGCAAAGACAAGCGAAGGTATCGACAAGAACCCGCTTGCGATGATAATAGGTGGGATTGCCATTGGTGCTATCGTCGGCGCGCTTCTTCCGCGCACGGAACGCGAGACAAAAATTTTGGGCAAGACTGGCAAAAAGCTGAACAAAAAGACGCGTAAAATGGCAGAAGCTGCAAAGTTGGCGGGCATGAGCCACGCCGACACACTCGGCCTCAACGGCGATACGGTGCGTGCGCAATTCAAAGAATTTGTTAGCAAGGTTGCTCTTGCGTTAAGGGCCGCTGGTCAAGCCGCAAGCGAAGCGGCCAAGGAAAAGAATTAAGGATGGTTTTTTGAACGATACAAAATTGCATCTGGTTTTTGGTGGCCGCGTTAAAAACCCACAGACATTGAAATTTACTGACCTCGAAAATTTGGACATCGTTGGCATGTTCCCAGACTATGCCAGTGCCGAGGAGGCATGGAGGGGCGCGGCCCAGCGAACAGTTGATGATGCCGAAATGAAATATGTCGTCGTGCACTTGCATAAGCTTTTGCAGCCGGAAGGCTGACTAAACTAGAGTCGCTTGATTACGCGCTTCGGTATCGCCACAACAACATTGGTCGCGCCAGAAGCAATCCTGCTATAAACCCACCAATGTGCGACCAGATTGCAATGGCTACACCAATTCCAGGGCCAACAAACCCCAAAGCTAGATTTAGACCTACCCACGCTAAAGTGAGATGGAAAGGCCGCGCATAAGCGGCGGGAATCGGTCCCCATGCCTTCGGCTTGTTGTTCGGAAACAACAGCGCGCAAGCGCCAATAACGCCGGATATGGCTCCGCTTGCACCAATGGCTGGCGCCATCATGTCGATGGACAACGGCCATGCCATAAACGACGCCAGCCATTCTGTTGCGGAGGCAGCGTAGGCAGACAAGAAATACAGGGATAGGTATAGCCCGCCGCCCAAAACGCGCTCCACCATTTTTCCAATCAGCAGCAACGTCAGCATGTTCATCAACACATGCGTTATGCCTCCGTGCAGAAAAGCTGCCGACAACGGCGTCAAATATGTCGGAACCAAAGAACCTACGTCCGGAAACGCCACAGCAGCATTGCTAAAGCGGATGGGGAAAAATCCGCCCGCCATCACGGCATAATTCCACCAAGATGGGACCAGCAAAACAGCCGTTATCACCAAATTGATGATGACCAATTTATTTGTAACGGGCCCACGCGGAAACTGCATATCAGGCCACTCAGCGCTTCATACAGAAGCGCATGATCAGATAAACTCGATTTTAGAAACGAGGTAGTATTTGTCGCCAGACGGCACCGTAACCTCGATTTCGTCATCGACAATGCGTCCAATGAGCGCGCGCCCCAACGGCGAATTGTAAGAGATACGGCCCGCTTTTGCATCTGCTTCGGTTTCACCGACCAGTTGGTAGCGAACTGGCTTGTCATTTTCGTCCATCAAACTGACAGTTGCACCGAAGACGATTTTGTCCCCAGACAATGTTGAAGGGTCAATGATCTGCGCACGACCGATCTTGTCCTCGATCTCGGAAATAGAGGCCTCAACCTGACCCTGGCGTTCCTTAGCAGCATGATATTCGGCATTTTCCGACAAATCACCATGCGCGCGTGCTTCCTCGATTGCTTCCACAATCATCGGACGCTCATCACGAAGGCGCTTCAGGTCGGTCGTCAGCTTTTCATAGCCTTCGGCCAACATCGGATATTTCTCAAAACTCGCCATCAGGCTAAAACCCTTCGTCACAAAAACGTCCCCACCGGATGAATGATGACCATCCATCCGATATGCAGTTCAATTGTTGGGGAAAGATACTGCTCGTGTTAGTAATAGTCTTGTAGTGGCCGAACTTCAAGTTGCCGTTGTTGCAGCGCGGCAATAGCCTTTGCAACGGCTACACTGCCTGCAGCCGTAGTATATTGCGAAACCTTACCCACCAACGCGGAACGGCGAATTTCTTCACTGTCCTTAAGGCTCTGCCAACCTTCTGTTGTGTTAAAGATAAGTTGAATCTCGCCATCCTTGATCTTGTCGACTATGTGCGGACGACCCTGTGCGACCTTGTTGACGCGCTCAACCTCTATACCCTGCGCCAACAGATAGTCTGCCGTGCCGCCGGTCGCACAAACGGTAAATCCACACGCAATCGCTTGACGGACCGCAGGGACGATAACCGGCTTGTCTGTGTCTTTGACTGAAACAAACAACTTCCCGCTCATCGGTGGCGGCATCCGCGCACCGATTTGGGATTTGGCAAATGCGGTCGCAAAATCACGGCCAATGCCCATGACTTCACCGGTAGACTTCATTTCTGGCGAAAGCACTGGGTCAACACCAGGGAAGCGGTCGAACGGGAATACAGCCTCTTTCACTGCGATATAATCGATATCGAGATTGATTGGCGGCAAATCCTTTAGCTTCTCGCCTGCCATTACGCGGGCGGCAATCTTGGCGATTGGCGCGCCGATAGCCTTTGCCACGAATGGCACCGTTCGGCTGGCACGCGGATTGACCTCAATCAGGTAAACTTCATTATCCTTGACCGCAAACTGGATGTTCATAAGGCCGCGCACATGCAGGTTCACTGCAAGCAATTCAGTCTGACGGCGGATTTCGGCAATTATGTCCGCCTGCAGACTGTAAGGCGGGATGGTGCACGCAGAATCGCCGCTATGCACGCCTGCTTCCTCGATATGCTGCAAGATTCCAGCAACAACAACCTCGTCACCGTCGCACAAGGCATCCACATCGACCTCAATGGCGTCGCGTAAATAGCTATCAATTAGGACGGGCGAGTCGCCCGAGACGATCACCGCCGTCTGGATGTAGTTTTCCAGCTGCACCTGCGTATCCACGATTTCCATCGCGCGGCCGCCAAGCACGTAGGATGGCCGCATCAAGACAGGATAGCCGATGGTGTCAGCAACTTTGATGGCTTCATCACGGCTACGCGCAATGCCGTTTTCTGGCTGCTTGAGGTTGAGCTTGTTGATGAGCGCGGCAAAACGTTCGCGATCCTCCGCCAAGTCGATGGCGTCGGGTGATGTCCCCAATATCGGTATACCCGCTGCCTCAAGCGCCTTGGCCAAGTTCAAAGGCGTTTGCCCGCCAAACTGAACGATGACGCCCTTCAGCGTGCCATTTTGTTGCTCAACATGCAGGATTTCAAGCACATCTTCGGCCGTCAGCGGTTCGAAATACAGGCGATCCGACGTATCATAATCCGTCGACACGGTTTCCGGGTTGCAGTTGACCATGATCGTCTCATAACCTGCATCTGCCAATGCAAAGCATGCGTGGACGCAGC
>CALGEE010000433.1 GCA_937881525.1 uncultured Sphingomonadales bacterium
TGATCAACCGTCTCGTCAGGAGCATCATGCAGAGTGCGGCTGTGACCCTGATGACAGAGGTGGTCGCGGAATTTCGGACCAGTTGTTAAGGTGGATCGCATGATGAGAGAAGTGATCCAGAATGAAGAAACGAAAGAACCATTCGCCTGAGTTCAAAGCCAAGGTTGCGCTTGAAGCGATCCGCGAGGAGCTGACGCTGGCGGAGCTGTCCAAGAAGTACGATGTTCATCCGACACAAATCGGCACTTGGAAGCGCGCGGCGATAGAGAACATGGCGACAGCTTTTGCGCGCCGAGGTGCCGCCCCGGAGCAGGTAAGTGCGGCGGAACTCGACAAGCTGCATTCCAAGATTGGTCAGCTTGTGGTGGAACGGGATTTTTTGGCCAATGCCTCGCACCAGTTGCTCGGGACGCGAGGCAAAAAATGGTGAGCAAGGATAACAAGTTGAGCGTCCGTCGCCAGTGTGCGCTACTGACCCTGGCACGGTCAAATTTGTATTATGAGCCGAAGGGTGAGAGCGCCGAGAACCTGCGGTTTATGGCGATCATCGACAAGCAATTCCTGGAGACTCCGTGGTACGGATCACGTCAAATGGCCCGGCACATGAAACGCAATAGCCATGCATGCGGGCGGCATCGTGTACGCCGTTTGATGCGCCTCATGCGGTTGGTGCCGATCTACCAAGAGCCGAACACCAGCAAGAAACACCCGCAGCATAAAATCTGGCCATACTTGCTACGGAACGTAGTGATTGACCGCCCAAACCAAGTCTGGTGTGCAGATATCACCTATATTCCGATGCAGCGCGGCTTCCTTTATCTGGTGGCGATCATGGACTGGTTTAGCCGCAAGGTTTTGGCCTGGCGGCTCTCCAACAGCATGGACACCGCGTTCTGCGTCGAAGCACTGAAAGAGGCGCTGTCAAAACATGGCACGCCGGAGATCTTCAACACCGACCAGGGATCACAGTTCACCAGCGGTGATTGGATCGACGTGCTGAGAGATGCGAAGATCAAGATCAGCATGGATGGCAAAGGGCGGTGGATTGATAATCGTATGATCGAGCGTCTCTGGCGGTCCCTGAAGTACGAATGTGTCTATTTGTACGGGTTTGAGGCCGGGTCACAGGCCCGCTGCGGCATCGGAAAATGGCTGGCCTATTACAATGCCGAACGACCCCATTCGA
>CALGEE010000434.1 GCA_937881525.1 uncultured Sphingomonadales bacterium
GAGGCTACGAGACCACCCTGCCCGTCTCAAGCTCGTTTTGTCTGACAGTGCCCCCGGTTGAGACTGCCGGGCCCGATGCTGTCCCTTCCCTAAATCAAAAACGGTTTTCATTTCGTCTAGGCTCAATCCTGTAACTCAGAAATCACACACAACAACCTCCGGTAAGTTTGTGACAGTGGGACACCCGTCACAGTTGCGTGTCCCACAAGTGTCTAAAGGTATTTGTCATACATAACAGTAGGTTACGTGCCTTGATACACTTGGGACACCGTTTTGAGCAAAAGCCGAGTGCAGTCGAGCCGAACGATCTGGGTGGACCGGCGTCCCAAAAGTTCTCTATAGGGAAACTCACCAAAACCCGGTCTAACCCTTTGAAAACAAGGGACAAAGGTCCAAGAGCCACCCACCAATACACTGTCCCAAACATCCGCTAACCCATTGAAAACAAAAGACCGATTTGGTCCAGCCATTTTTGAGTAGTGGCACGAGTTACCGATCAAGGTGGCCCAAGGACCTCTTGCGCTGCGTTGAAAAGATACGCCGAGTTAGCTGGGGACGTTTTGATCGATCGTAGCAAGAACCCGACAGCGGCGGTCCTTCTTAAAGATCTGCGCCCCCGCAACTCTCTCCCTATATAGGGCCTTTTTACAGGGAACACGGGTCAACCCAAAACCAATCTCATGGAGCAGGGCAAATGGACACTATGAAAGTTTGTTTCCTCTGAGTAGGTGCTGCATACGTTTTACTGTATGCAGCAGACGAAAATGTATGCAGCTTTGTATGCAGCCTTTCTCTATATAAAACAACTGTTTAACCCCTGTTTTGAGGTGCTGCATACGCTGCATACACCAAATCCTGAGCAAAAAAACACAAAACCAATTTCCACGGTGAAACTCCCTATAGTGTATGCAAGGTCATGCGCCGTTGAAGGAGCGTGGATCAGGATGTGCCAGAACGATAAGCGTGGTGGTCAAAGCAGGCTCCCTAACTACTCATTAACGACCTATCGCTTTCAAACAGCAATCGGAAAGGCGATCTTATTCATGTTTGATTGCAAGGGCTTTGTCGCGTCTAACTGATGATAGCCCATAAGAAACGTCCTGCTACTAGCACAAGGAAGCTGCCGAACGCAATTTCGAGGGCGCGGCGGGAGAGCTTGTGGGCCAGTGTGACGCCGAAGCGGGTCGTTAGGATCGAGGTCGGAATTGTCAGGGCGAAGGCGAAGAGCGATACGAAGCCCAGCGACCCAGGAGGCAGGTCTCCGCGGCCGAAGCCTGCGATTATGTAGCCGACCGTGCCTGGGATTGCGATCAGCACGCCGACGCCCGCCGAGGTCGAGATTGCGCGATGTATGGGGACGCCATGCAGGGTTAGGAACAGGTTCGACACCGCTCCGCCGCCGATGCCCATGATTGCCGAGACTAGTCCGATCAGCATACCGCTGAACCGCATTGCGAGTACGCTGGGCAGGGTTTCACTGAGGTTCCAGCCTTTGCCGCCAGTGAGCAGTTTGACGGCGTTGATGCTAGCCACGAGAACGAAGGTCGCCTGAAACACCACGGGAGCGGCAAAACGGGCTATGGCCGCGCCGAGAAGTACGCCGATCAGGATAGGAACCGCCCATGTGCGCAGAATTGCGGCATCGAGCGTGCCTTTCTTGTGGTGCCCGCGGGCGGAACTGATTGATGTCGGGATGATAACGGCGAGGGACGTACCGACCGCGATCGGCATCGCCACATCAGGGGGGTAGCCCAAAGCGCCGAAAATCTCGAAAAAGATAGGGACCGAAATTGCGCCGCCGCCGACGCCAAACACACCAGCCAAGAACCCGATGGCTGCACCTGCAAGGACGAGGGCGCCAATGAGACTGGCGAGCGTGAGAGGATCAGAGAGCAGGTTCATATCATTTTCCGAGCAGGTAGCGGGTCAGACTAGCTCCGTCGAAGTGACCGAGACCTGCGTCGAGCGCTCGGGCATAGCTTTTGCGGGCTACCTCGGAGAACGGCATGGCGTGACCGGACAGCGCGCCTTGTTGCAGCGCGAGGTCCAGATCCTTGGCTAGCCCTGCGATGTCGAAGGTGCCGGGTTGGTCAGTGCCGTCTAGCGTATCGGTCACGACCTGAGCGCGGTTCTTGAGCACGGCGGGGCCTGCGGAACTGTCTGCGATGAGCGAGATTGCGACATCTGGGGAAATGCCCGAGCCGTCGAGCATAGCCAGCGCTTCGGCTAGGGTCTGCCAATAGAGAGCGAGGGGCAGGTTGACCGCCAGTTTCATGCGGGCGCCAGAGCCTGCGGGGCCCAAAAGCTCAACGCGCTTACAGAGGTGATCGAGGGCGGGTTTCGCACGTGCGAAAGCTTCGGCTGTGCCGCCTGCCATCCCAAGGAGCATACCTTTGAGGGCGGGGCCAACCGTGCCGCCCACTGGACAATCGACAAAATCGGCGCCAGCGTCGACGATCCGTTTGGCGATTGTTTCGGTCTCGTCGGGCAAGAGGGTCGAGAGATCGACGACGAGTTTGCCCGAAATGCCCGCCGCGATCAGATCGGTGGTGACCGCTTCAACGGCGGCGGCATTGGTGAGGGAGATGAGGATGATATCGGCGGCGGTGGCCGTGCGGATATCTGGTGCGACGACTGCACCAGCTTTGGCGGCTGCGTCGGTGTTGATGAGTGTGCGGTTCCAGACTGTCACAGGCTGGCCCATTTCGATCAGCCGTTTGGCGAACGCTGTTCCCATCCGGCCTGTGCCAATAATTGCGATTGTGGTCATAGCGCGTCCTCCGTCTGTAATCCAAGTATTTCGAGCGTGGTCTCACCTGCGCGCAGGCGGTCCATCATAAGGGCTTCCTTAGCCTGGCGTGCCTCGCCTTCTGCGAGGGCTTTTGCGACCGTCGTTGCGGGCAAGACGATGACGGCATCGGCATCGGCAACGATCATATCGCCGCTAGTGATATGCGCACCGCCAATTTCGAGCGGCGCGTCAATTTCGCCGCGGTCGTGCTTGATCGTTCCACGAATGTCTATACCGCGCGCAAAGACGGGAAAGCCCAAAGCGGCAATTTGTTCTGTATCGCGCACCGCGCCGTCGATGACCATGCCTGCGATACCTCGCATCTGGCAGGCTAGCGCCATGATTTCGCCGAACGGTCCGCTGGCAAGGCTCCCGCCGTAATCGACGACCAGAACATCTCCTACACTGGCCGCAGAAATAGCGAGGTGCAGAGCGAGATTGTCACCCGGCACGCAGCGCACCGTTCGCGCGGGGCCTGCTACTCGCATCCCCGGAGCGAGCGGTGCTAGGCGGACATTGAGAAGAGCCGCGTCATGCGCAGCTTCTCCCAAAGTCGCGGTGCCGAGTGATCTGAGGCGGTCGGCCTGTGTCACGCTGCTGGCGCGCCAATCCGCACCTGCATAGGCTCCAACCCGTCAACCGAGCAATCGAGCACATCACCGGTTACGACAGCTCCCACACCTGCGGGTGTGCCAGTCATGATAATGTCGCCTTCCGTCAACTCGTGCTGTTCGGATAGCTTCGAGATGATTTCGTCGATCTTCCAGATCAGCAGCGAAATGTCGTCGTCCTGTTTAGTGTTGCCGTTGACCTTGAGGCGGACATGACCGTTAGACATTATACCTGTCTTTTCAACCGGCGAGATCGGGCCGACTGGTGCGGAATGGTCAAAGCCCTTCGTGACCTCCCATGGCAGACCCTTCGCGATTACTTCGGCCTGGTGATCGCGGCGGGTCATGTCGAGTCCGACCGCGTAGCCGAATATATGCGACGACGCATCGGCTTCAGAAATGTTGTAGCCGCCCGATTTCAGCGCGACGACTAGTTCGCATTCGTAATGGAAGTTTTTGGTGAAAATTGGGTAGGGGATTTCGCCACCGTTGCGCACGATGGCATCAGACGGCTTCATGAAGATCACGGGGGGATCGCGTTCGTCGGCGTTCATTTCGCGGATGTGATCGAGATAGTTCTTCCCGATGCAATAAATGCGTCGAACCGGATACTTTTTGTCTGATCCGGCGACGTCGAGATA
>CALGEE010000435.1 GCA_937881525.1 uncultured Sphingomonadales bacterium
TGCGTTCTTGCAGGCTATGGCAGATCTGCGCGCACGTGACCCATATTTTGCGCAGGGCAATTGCCCTGTATTATCGTGTAACCTTACAGAATGCGAATTGCCCGCGATTGGTGCAGCTGCCGAAGGTGTTATTGCGGCTGGGCCGTGGTTTTGCGGAATGCCTGATCTTGCAGAGGGCGTGGAGCGCAATTTCGGATCGTCATTTGAGGTGGTGGCCCATGCCTCGGTGATAATGCTGGCACGCTTGCTACACGGCCGTCCGGGCGCCGAAAACTGGCCGCTGGCGCAATTGCTGGCCCTCCCTCAGCCTTCAGCGATGGCAATTAATGCGCGTACGCACCACACCAGACTGCCTGTAGTAATTGCACAGGTGCAGGGTGGTGTTTTTGTGCCATTGAAAATCATGGGCCCAGTTGAAGGTGATCCGTACCTTACGCTACGCTCGGAAACCCCGCGTCCAGCCCTACGAATGGTGCCATGATCCGCCGGTTAAATATCCCAGATCTCGGTGGCGCGCATGCTGCGATCTTGCACCGGCCGCATGCGACCGTGGTCGCCTTGACTCGCCAACTGGAGGCGATTGGACTTAACGTCAGTAGCTACTGGCCTGATCTGCCGGTCGCTGCACGCAGCAGCGACTACCTGTTTCTGGACGTCGATACTGCCTATAACGAACAGTTCCCATGGCCGCCAGGGCGGGCCCCAGTACCCACTATCGCACTTGTGGGGTCAGAGGCACCTGGGCGTATCGAATGGCTGATGAATTTTGGCGCTGACGCACAGATTTTGAAGCCTGTGGGCACTAGCGGTGTCTATTCCGCCTTGCTGATAGCTCGCGCGACTTTCGATTCGCGAGCAGAGATGGCTGACAGCATCGCCAGCTTGCGTGCGCGGTTGGGTCAGCGGCAGACCGTCGTACGTGCGGTGGCGTTGCTCGCCTCACGGGGCAAATCGGAAGATGCGGCTTATGATCAGCTGCGCGCTATGGCGATGGCATGGCAGATCAGTTTTGAGGATGCAGCAGAACGTATCGTCGCCAACGCCAGACACCAGGAGAGCGAGCATGGTTGATACCGCTGTGGTCTCTGGTGCGCCTGCGGGTATATTGCGGCGGTTGTTCCGCCGGAAGTTGGCGTTGTTCGGTTTCGCGATCATTTTTATCGTTGTAGGCAGCGCGATCTTTGCACCCTGGTTGGTACGCTACGGCCCGAATGAGCAACTCTTCGACGGGTTGACCTTGCAAGGTGCGCCCATGCCACCTGGCGGTGACTTTCTGATGGGCACCGACCTATTGGGGCGCGATCTTTTTAGCCGAATTTTATATGGTGCACGCACTTCGCTGATCATAGGCGTGATCGCAAATGGAGCCGCGTTGATCATCGGCACACTAATCGGCCTGACGGCAGGCTTTATGCGTGGCTGGATTGGATCAGTACTGATGCGCTTTACCGATCTGATGATGGCCTTCCCGGCGCTTTTGCTGGCAATCTGTCTTGCGGCGATTTTCCAACCTTCGTTGTGGATTGTGGCGATGGTTATCGCACTGGTGAACTGGGTGCAGACAGCACGTGTCGTCTATACTGAAACGACCAGCCTCTCGGAGCGCGAATTTATTGCTGCGGAACGCACGTTGGGCGCGTCACAATCGCGCATCCTGTTCAAACATATCCTGCCGCATCTGGTGCCAACGCTGATTGTCTGGGGTACTTTGGGTATTTCAGTGACTGTACTTCTAGAGGCGACCTTGAGCTTCCTTGGTGTCGGAGTGCAGCCTCCCATGCCAAGCTGGGGCAATATCATCTTCGAAAACCAGACCTATTTTCAGGCCGCACCGTGGCTGGTGTTTATCCCCGGTACCGCCATCCTGCTGCTGGCGCTGGCATTTAACCTCGTAGGTGATGCCTTGCGCGATGTACTGGACCCCACGCAAAGAGGGCAGGATTGATGGCCGGATATCTGTTTAGGCGCATATTTCAGGCGGTACTGATCCTGCTTGGTGTCAGTTTCATCACCTTTGTGCTGCTTTACGTGCTACCCGCTGATCCAGTGCGCCAGATTGCCGGACGGGCCGCAACGGCCCAGACGGTGGAGAATATCCGCCAGCAGTTGGGTTTGGACCAGCCGTTTCTGGTGCAATATGGGCGCTATCTTGGCGGGTTGATCCAAGGTGATATGGGTCGCAGCTATTTGCAGAAGACTGAAGTGGCGTCACTGATCGCCTCTCGCCTGCCCGCGACTTTGCTCCTTATGGCCGGCGGTATTGCCTGCGAATTACTGATCGGCCTAACCTTTGGCGTAATTGCCGCAATCTATCGCGGTCGCTTACTAGATCAGGGGCTGATGGTGACCAGCTTTGTGGCGGTTTCGGCCCCGCAATTCGTGGTCGGCCTTCTGCTGTTATATGTCTTTGCGGTCCAGCTAGGCTGGTTCCCAATCGGCGGCTACGGCACATTTGAGCACCTGGTCCTGCCTTCAGTAACGCTGGGTATAATGGGTTCGGGCTGGTATTCGCGGATGATGCGATCATCCATGATCGAGGTGCTGCGTCAGGATTACATCCGCACCGCGCGTGCCAAGGGGCTAACCCGCGCGCGTGTTCTTACCCGTCACGCCTTGCCCAATGCCATCCTGCCGATCATCGCCATGATCGGGATTGATATTGGCATCTTCATGGGCGGGCTAGTGGTTGTCGAAAGCGTGTTTGGCTGGCCTGGCATCGGCCAACTGGCATGGCAGGCGATCCAGCGCGTCGATATTCCGATCATCATGGGGGTCACAATGGTGTCGGCCACCGCAATTGTACTGGGCAACCTTCTGGCAGACGTCATTACCCCCTTCATCGATCCGCGCATCAAGATGCGGTGAAGCAACCAACCAACCTCAACAACAGGAAGATCGTTATGAAAAAACTGCTAAGTTCGACTGCACTTATCGCTGCTATGGCGTTGCCGCTGGCGGCGCAGCAATACACGCCTGATCCGGATGCGACGCCTGGTGGGATAATCACAATAACTTATAAGGACGACGTTGCCACCCTCGACCCTGCCATCGGCTATGACTGGCAGAACTGGTCGATGATCAAATCCTTGTTCGACGGGCTAATGGATTACGTTCCCGGCACCACCGATTTGCGCCCTGGACTGGCCGAAAGCTATACCGTATCCGAGGATGGCACCGTCTTTACTTTCACCCTGCGCAAAGGCGTAGTATTCCACAATGGCCGCGAAATGACGGCGGAAGATGTGAAATATTCCTTGGATCGCGTGACCTTGCCTGCCACGCAATCGCCCGGTGCGGGTTTCTTTGCGTCGATTGTCGGATTCGACGAAATCTCCAACGGCGAAGCCGAGACGTTGTCCGGTGTTGAAGTGATCGACCCGCTGACCGTCCAAATCACCTTGTCTCGGCCTGATGCCACGTTCCTGCATGTGATGGGGCTGAACTTTGCCTCAATCGTGCCGCGGGAAGTCGTCGAAGAAATGGGTGACGATTTCGGCAAGAATCCGATTGGTACAGGTGCCTTCAAGCTGTCCGAATGGACCATCGGCCAGCGCGTCGTTTTTGAAAAGAACGCGGACTATTGGCGAGCAGGTGTGCCATATCTGGACGGTGTGACATTCGAGGTCGGGCAGGAGCCGATCGTCGCGCTGCTGCGCTTGCAACAGGGCGAGGTTGACGTGCCCGGTGACGGCATCCCGCCCGCCAAGTTTGTTGAAGTGATGAACGACCCCGCACAGGCCGCGCAGGTTATCGAAGGCGGACAATTGCACACAGGCTATATCACGCTGAACGTTGGTGTGGCCCCCTTTGACCAGCTTGCCGTGCGTGAAGCGGTCAATATGGCCATCAACAAGGAACGGATCACCCAGATTATCAACGGCCGCGCAGTGCCCGCGACCCAGCCGCTGCCACCCACTATGCCGGGTTATACCGAGGGCTTTGCCGGTTTTGCCTATGACGTTGACGGCGCGATTGCCAAACTGGCCGAGGCCGGTTTGGCCGATGGGTTTACCACCGAGCTTTACGTGATGAACACCGATCCCAACCCGCGTATCGCGCAGGCAATCCAGCAGGATCTGGCGGCGATTGGTGTGACGCTCGAAATCCGCAGCCTGGCGCAAGCCAACGTGATCGAGGCCGGTGGCGCGGGCCAAGCCCCGATGATCTGGTCCGGTGGCATGGCATGGATTGCCGATTTCCCAGACCCATCAAACTTTTACGGCCCGATCCTTGGCTGCGCCGGCGCGGGCGAGGGCGGTTGGAACTGGTCAAAATTCTGCAACGAAGGCATTGACGCGATGGCGGTCGAGGCTGACAGCTTTATCGACCCCGCCGCCCCAGAACGGCTTGAGCTGTGGTCGCAGGTCTATCAGGACGTGATGGCCCAAGCGCCTTGGGTGCCGGTGTTCAACGAGCAGCGCTACACGATGAAATCTGCGCGGATGGGCGGCGATGACGCGCTTTACGTTGATCCGGTGTCGATTCCTGTGAACTATGACTACGTTTATGTGACCGAGTAAATCTGATGTGCAAGAATTGCGACTACACGATCCACGGGGCGCAACACCATTTCGGCTGGGACAATTCAATTGCCCCGGCCGAAATGGTCGCGCCGGGATCAACGATCCTGTTTCAATGTCAGGATTCTTCGGCGGGCCAGCTTGGCCCGTCGAGCACGGTGGCGAATGTGGCCGCACTGGATTTCGGCAAAATTAACCCGGTATCCGGCCCGATTTTTATCGACGGGGCGGAACCCGGCGATGCGTTGAAAATCACGCTGCACGATTTTGCACCGCGGGTGCAAGACGGGTCGGCTTGGGGCTGGACCGCTAATATCCCCGGTTTTGGGCTGCTAGCGGATCAGTTCACCGATCCAGCGCTAACGATCTGGAAATATGACTCGGTCAACCTGGCACCGGCGTTGTGGGGTCAGCATGGCAAAGTCGCACTAAAGCCATTCACCGGTACCATAGGCGTGGCACAGGCCGAACCCGGCCTACATTCAATCATCCCACCGCGCCGGACAGGGGGTAATCTGGACATCCGCGATATTGCCAAAGGCACGGTGCTCTACCTGCCAGTGGAGGTAGCGGGAGCACTGTTTTCCGTCGGCGACACCCATGCCGCGCAAGGCGATGGCGAGGTATGCGGCACGGCCATCGAAAGCCCAATGGATGTAACCCTGACCCTTGATCTGGTAAAAGGCGCAAACCTGAAAATGCCACGTTTCACCACACCTGGTCCGGTGACACGGCATATCGATGCGGATGGTTATGAGGTGACGACAGGCATCGGGCCAGACCTGATGACCGGCGCACGGCAGGCGGTGGAACAGATGGTCGATTTGCTGTGCGCGCAGCACGGGATGGCGGCCGTTGATGCCTATATGCTGGTGTCAACCTGTGGTGATCTGCGGATTTCAGAAATTGTCGATATGCCCAATTGGGTTGTGTCGTTCTATTTCCCACGCTCGGTTTTCGCATGACCATAACTAATCCGTTACTGTCCGTGCGCGATTTGACCGTCTCGGTCCGAGACAGAGGTGTAATGAAACCACTTGTCTCGGGCCTAAGTTTTGATCTGAGAGCTGGAGAAACACTGGCTATTGCAGGGGAGAGCGGGTCAGGGAAATCAATCACCTCGCTGGCGTTGATGGGGTTGCTACCGAACAATGTGACGGTGACGTCTGGGCAGATGCTGCTTGGCGATACTGATCTGGCCCAGATGAGCGAGAACCAGATGCGGCCCTTACGCGGGGCGCAAGTAGCGATGATCTTTCAGGAACCGATGACATCGCTCAACCCAGTTCAGACTGTCGGTACGCAGTTGATTGAGGCGATCCGCGCGCATGAACCTGTATCGTATGGTCAGGCGCGCGCGGGGGCCATTGCAGCCTTGCGGCAAGTGCGGTTGGCCGAACCCGAACGTCGAATACGCCAATATCCGCATGAATTGTCAGGGGGCATGCGCCAACGCGTGATGATCGCGATGGCATTAGCCTTGCGTCCAGCTCTTATGATTGCGGATGAACCAACCACTGCATTG
>CALGEE010000436.1 GCA_937881525.1 uncultured Sphingomonadales bacterium
CCGCTCATTACCCGATCGACCTCAGGCTCATGGCCATTATCCAAGCTAGGCGGGTGCAACGTCACCTGCCGAAGTCTGGTGGGGTCGGTTTTAACGGCTGGTTGTACAGACTCAGACGACGTTAAACCAATAGCTGGCGAAAGCAGTTCAGCTACATTGGGTGCAATCATTGTTGCATTGGCCGCTTCATTATGCGTACCTTTGTGTTGCGCGTTCCGTCCGGCTGGGCATGACTCCACCTGGGAACCGCTTAACGGCGACTCGGCAGAAGCCGGTGCTCGTTGTTGCCGACGCGCGCTAGCGCCGACCTGATTGGATCGCCTGTTGTTTACCAGCGCCAATAACACCTCTTGGTGTTGTGGAGAAAGACCGGCCTTGACCTCGTCAGGTACGTTAAGTGCCGTGTATGATTCTTTATTTTCTCTCACCTGAAACAGCGCGTCGCCAAAATCCAACGTACAAGGCGTCTCAGTAATATTGCATAAACGCACCTGAGTCAAGCCGCGATCGTCGGTGCTAAACACCACGCCAATATCCGCTTGCTCGGTAGCCTGCATCACCACACCCTGATGGAGACAATAGTCAGCGACGTCGTCATCATCCTCTGCCCAAACTAAATCGGTTTCTTCAACTCGTTGACCTAGCTTGGTACCTGCACACAACACAACTGTGGGTTGGCGTGGCATCAATACCACCTGACTGGTGGCAGCGACTGTTAATCGCACACGCGTCTCATCGACGTCGGCAGGTCGTTGTACCTCCGAGGTCGCGGGTAATGCCGCGACGAACTCGTCGTCCTGTTGAGCGCGCAACTGACAGCGATAAGCGGAACATGCGCGCTCATCGTCAATTGTCAAAACATCTTTGTAATTCAACTGCCAATCGATCGGGACCTCGAGCGGGCCCAAACCGTCGTCGGCTTTACGAAACTTCATAAGGTTCTCATCGCAATCGATGCAACCCCCCCAATGGTCTGACCACATGTACGCATTTCCGATTAAAATATCGGCCTTGCCCACGTCGCCATCCTTAATTATGCAGACGAGCACCTTCACATAGCGCCCGTTCAAGCGTAGCGTAACAATAGCTTCACCGACCATCATCGCCGGCGGATCCGAAAGTCCGCTAACAGGCTGTGGCTTAGCGTACCAACGCACCTGAACCACATCCTCACCTTTATTTCTCAAAAACTTCATGAAGCGCTTGTAGCACATCAGCCCCGGTAACGTACATCCCGAATCCCACAAGACGATGACTTTGACTCCGTCAATATACATCGCGCTGTATGGTTGTACACAATTACGTTTTGCGAGCATGACACGCACCTTTTCCACTCCATCTGAACTTAAAAACTCGAACTCGCCAAGAGCACTGAGCTTTGGCGCCTGCAACGGCGCATCGTGGTGTCGCGCAGCAAAACAATGCGGCCGACTCACCTTTCTTTTCTTGTTGTTTGTCTTGTTATTTTTATACTTGTCATCGCCGGCGTCGCATAACGACGTTGCAGATGGCTTATTCGCACCGGCGGCGATACCGTCAGGTATCGACTTGCCGATCGCGTGCGCGTTCATCAGTTGCTCGGTTTGCCGCGGTCCCTTGGGTCTTACATTGAGCACTTCATTATTCGCGGAGCGATCTTCTCAGAACGAATTCATGGAGAACGGCTTGCCGTCTCCTATGCTGTCGATCTTATCACTTATCGTCTTGAACATCGCCATCGTCTCGCCGTTAAACTTCTGTTGCTCAGACGCCAACTTGCGCTGTTCGGCTTGCATAGAACGAACTTCCTGGGTATACGCCGATATCGACGAAACATCGGAGGTCACAGACGACGTGTCATCACTTGGTTTGCGCGCTGGCTTAGCGCGCGGCTTCTTGTCACGGGTGAGCAATGCCCGCTCCTTTTCGAGATGCTCTTCCGCTCGTGCGACTCGCGCCGCCGGTGATGTGTCGTCGTTTTCCCAGACCTCCACGTCGCCTCGCGCATAATCGTGGCTGTATATACAACGCTTCTTCTTGCACTCGTACCCATACCAAGTGTACATGCACGGGCGCGGGATGCTTTTGTCCTTGGGCTTACCTGGGATCTTGCACCCATCACCTTCCGTAAAGACGCCGAATTGGTCAAGTTCGTGGCAATAGGTCGCATATTTGAAAGGCTTGCCCTTTCCGCCATCGCCACGTCCTCCACCACGACCACCGCCGCCACCGCCGCCACCACGACCACGTCCGCCACCCTTGCCACCGCCGTCCGAAAAACGAACCTCATCCCCTGACGAAGGCTTTGGATCGATCGAATGGTTGGCCGAAATCTCAGTTACGCGGTCCGTCATTACGTCCCAATCCGAGAACCCAGCTTTATGCGTCAACATGCCTGGTTGATCGACACCCCATCGACGCACATCGGCTAAATATTGCATAACGATGCCCCGAATCTGTGGCAAAAGGCCCTCACATGCCGTTTGGCATTTGGCCTCTTCACATCGCAGTTTCGGGTCCATGAGTTCCCCGACGCCATCCACCTCAGCGTATACGGCCTCGTATAGAATACGAGCCTTGTGGAAATACGTTTCTGCTGGCATTGTTTTGTTCTGCTTGAACTCGAGCGCGGCTCGCGTAACTGCTGTCAAACGTGCCTGTGCCCCTACCTTCAGATCTTTACGCAGCTGGGTGACAATTTCATTTACATGAGTTACCTCGTCATCTGGGTCATATCCAGGCTTCTGCGACAGACGCGTCATCATATTTGATATTCTGAGCGTGTACTCTTCATTCTTACCAAAACGTGCCTCGAGCGCCTCATGTGTTTTGTTTGCTTTCGGCGCCGATAAGATACTCTTTAAATGCAGATCGATCTGCTGGCGGTTCAACTTATGATCAAGCGCAGGTCCTAACGTTGCTGTGCGTACTTGTATGACCTGTGGCTGGACGATTTGGGGCTGCATTACCCCCTCGACTCGCGGTGCCATCGCGCCACGCCGAACTAAAGGCGGTTCCTCTACAGTTTCTGCCTCATCCACCTCGCTTAGGTCGTCGCGCAACTCTAATCGTTCCATCTGCCATTTCTTCCATATCCCTACCGTTTTGGCATCAATCGTCATCCCGAAGTCTTCCAGTGCGTCATTCACTACCAAACTCGCGTACTCATGGTTACTCTCTATCATCCGTCGAGTTTCGTCTGACATCGTTCCTCCCAACTCCAAAATCCGAATGATGATGAGCACTTCCAAATATAGCACCATGTGTGCCAATAATGCTGTCCAACCTGCCATCGAGGTGACCGGCGTCAACACATATGCAGACCAATTTTTGAACACACCTTTGCACGATGGGAGGGCTCCCGCCTCCTCATCCTCGCTAAAATGCATCAACTGGCCAAGCTTCTTTTTCAATGTAATTGATATTGCCATCCCGCTTCGAGCGCAATAACCCTTAATCTTTTCTTCGACAGCTGCCTCTCCAATGACGCAACATTTAAGCTGTTCGTCCATATTGGTAATTCGGGTTTCGTCTGTCCATGCTTCAAAATCAACTTCTTCTCCGTCTTCCATACTGTCGAGAAGGCGCCGTATCACCGGCGTTCCTTGGGCAATGCCAGGCCCACCCGTATTAGGTGTCTTCGTTGCCATACTTAAATATATTCACACGCGTGCTGCTTGCGCGCGTGTAAAAGTGAGGTCGTAGATATCT
>CALGEE010000437.1 GCA_937881525.1 uncultured Sphingomonadales bacterium
GTGGTTTGACGTCGGCTACCCAGCCGCAATTGCCGCCACAGAAGCACGGCTGGCGGAACATCGTGCCGGATAACATCTCCGCCCCGCGGGTTCATGTGTTCAATGTCCCGTTGGGCAACGACCTGTGCGATGTAACTGCGCAGTGGGTATTGCAGTCGGCGGCCGCTGATCCGCTGGCGATCAGCAACAACATATTGCTGCTGCCCAACAACCGCGCGATCAAGTCGATGACCGAGGCGTTTGTCCGGCAGGCCGCACCGGGCATGCTGTTGCCGCGGATGGTCGCTGTGGGTGACATGCAATTGGACGAGGCCTTGGGGCCAATGCTTGACCCTATCGACACCGACATCGCTATTTGGCCAGCCATTGGTTCTTTTGATCGGCTGATGCTTTTGGCAAAGCTGGTCAATGATCATAAACCCCGCGATGCAACGCTTTCGCCTGCAGAAGCATTGCGTTTGGCACGTAAATTGGCGGACTTGATTGACGAGCTTGAGGTTGATCTTGTCGATTTTACCCAGATAGAGAATATCGCGATCGATGCAGACTTGGCGGGCCATTGGCAAAGCGCTTATGGTCAGCTTTTGCTGATTTTGCCGGCATATCATGCGGCGTTGACCGCGCGCAAACTCATGGGGCCCGCAGAACGCCGGAACCATTTGCTTGCAGCGCTGGAACGGCGACTTGCGGAGAATATGATTGAAAGCCCGATAATAGCGATTGGCATAACCACATCCGCCAAAGCCGTGGCGCGCGCGCTGCGCCGGGTGGCGCTGATGCCGAACGGGCACGTCATCTTGCCGGGTGTCGACCTTGCCTTGTCGGACGAACGCTGGGATGACCTGTCGGCCGCCACCGACGACGCGCAAGGCTTTGGCCGCCGCCGCAATGTTGAAGTGCATCCACAGTTTCACTTGAAACATTTGCTTGAACTGATGGGCATAGACCGCAGCGAGATTGATGTCCTGCCGACAGCCCAGTCTAAACCGAAAGGCGCAGCTATTTCGGAGATATTTTGCCTGCCGGAACATAGTGTCCAATGGCAGGGTCTGCCTGCGGTGCGCAAAAGCTTGCGGCATGCGAAGTGGTTGGAAACAGAGGATAGCGCGCAAGAGGCAAAGGCGATTGCGGTGCGTATCCGAGGTGCGCTGGAGGTTGCACAAAAGCGCACCGCCCTCATCACGCCCGATCGTGAATTGGCGGTCCGCGTTGCCGGGCAATTGCGCAGATGGGGCATACAGGTTGACGATAGTGCGGGCATACCCTTGCTGCAAACTCCGCCGGGCACGCTTGCGCTCGCGTTGGTCGACGCGATTTCAAGCCGCTTCTCCGCATCGGCTGTACTGGCAATAGCTAAGCATCCACTGGCTTTTGTAGGTGCCGAACGGCTTGCGTGGTTGGACCATGTGCGGGAGCTTGATCTTGCCTTGCGCGGCACCCCGAATGGCGTCGGTCTATCGGCGATCACGAGACGGTTGCAGGCTGCGCGAAAGCCCAATGAGCAGCTTATGATTTGGTGGTCCGAAGTTGCGACGCTATTGGCGCCACTGGAACGGACCGATAGCAAGCCGTTTAACGACGTCCTAGCAACGCTTCGCGATGTAGCGACAAGCTTGACCGATGGCGCCATTTGGCGCGGCGCGAGCGGCCGTGAATTAGCACGCATGTGGGAGGAGGTGACGCTTGGTGATCTTACCATCCTTGGCCGCGCGGAGGCCACAGGCCTAGTTGCGACATTTAAGGAGATTTTCTCCAGCGCTGTCGTGCGCCCGCCTTATGGCGGGCACCCCCGCGTGGCGATATACGGTTTGCTCGAAGCGCGCCTACAGCAAGCGGACTTGCTGATTTGTTCAGGGTTGAATGAGGGCACATGGCCACAAATTGCGCAGCCTGATCCTTGGTTGGCGCCCGCGATCCGGCGACACTTGAAATTGCCGACGTTGGACCGGAACATCGGCCTGTCGGCGCACGATCTTGCCACGGCCTTGGGCGCGCAAGAGGTGCTGCTGACCCGCGCCCGCCGTGATCGTGGCGGGCCAACCGTTGCTTCGCGCTTTCTGTTGCGGATTAAGGCCCTTACGGCAGAAACTCTTGAGGCGGATGAGGCGCTTTTGTCATGGGCAAATGCGCTTGATCGGCCCGAGGAGCCCGTGCCCTTCGCTAAGCGGCCTTTGCCTATGCCAAATGCGGAACAACGTCTGGTATCCTTGTCCGTTACCGATTTCGACCAGTTGAAGTCCGACCCATATTCCTTTTACGCTAAGCGCATTCTTGGTCTTCCTGTGCTGGAAAAGGTTGATGCCGAGCCAAGCTATGCGTGGCGCGGAAGCCTTGTGCACGATATATTGGAAAAATGGTTCACACAGGATGCTTGCGCGGTCGACATGCTCGCGAAGCGTGCGGACGACTTGTTGGCGCAGGAGGCGACGGACCCGCTGCTGCGCGCATTATGGCAGCCGCGTATCGCCGCTGGTTTGCGCTGGGTGGCGGATGAAACGAAGCGGTTGATGACTGAAGAAGGCCGCGTGGTTGCGGTTGCCGAGCAGCCCGGCACGGTCAACATCAAAGGCATCGCGGTCAGGGGCCGTGTTGACCGTATTGATCGAACTGCAGACGGCGACCTTGTTATTATCGACTATAAAACCGGCATGTCGCCATCGACCAAGCAGATCAACGCGGGCTTCGCGCTACAATTGGGCCTCATCGGTTATATGGCAGAGGAATTGGCCTTTAAAGGCGTATCGGGCGCGGCGAGCCATTTCGAATATTGGAGCTTGGCCAAAAACAAAGCCAAGGATTTTGGTTCTATCGCGATACCCACAAGCACACGTCCTGCAGACAAAAAGCCTGAACGGGAAGACTTCATTGCTTTCGCGGTCGCGCAAGCGGAGGTCGCGATTAGCAGTTGGATATTGGGGAATTCGCCCTTCACCGCCAAGCTGCATCCCGAATTTGCGCTTTATGGTGACTATGATCAACTGATGCGCGTGCAGGAATGGAATGGCCGTCAGGCGATTGTCGAGGATGCGACATGAGCAGTGCTGCAAAAATGCTCCACCCGCTCATATCAGCACAAAGAAGCGCCGTCGTTCCGTACGACAATATCTGGCTGAGCGCATCGGCAGGAACAGGAAAAACGCAGGTGCTGACCGCCCGTGTTATCCGGTTGCTGTTGGAAAATGATGTTGAGCCGGAAAACCTGTTATGAATCACGTTCACAAAGGCCGGTGCCTCCGAAATGGCGGACCGGATCAATCAGCTGTTGGCATCATGGGTCCAATTGGACGACAAAATCCTGTTCCATGATCTTGAGGCTATTGGCGCAGAGGCTGGTCCAGAGGCCCGCAAAAAGGCGCGGCAACTGTTTGCAAAGGTACTGGACGCACCCGGCGGAGGTTTGCAGATATTGACCATCCATAGCTTCTGCCAATCTCTGCTCGGCAGCTTTCCCGAAGAAGCCGGATTGGTGCCCGGCTTCAAACCGGTTGAAGGTAGGGAGCAAAGGGAATTGCTCGACGTGGCACTCGCAAACTTGGTCCTAGATGCCGAGGGACGCGGCGATACCAAGATAATTGACAGTTTGCAGGAACTCAGCCTGAACATGTGGGAGGAGGGGGCCTTGCGGTTCTTGCACCGGACGGCAGCAGCGCCCGATGTGATGGCATCCATCCCCGATGATGCAGGCGCTATGGTCTGGGCGCGGCATTTGGCGGATGTCAGCTTTACAGGCCCCGTAGAGGATATGTTGGAGGCGGCGTTTGCCGACGAACATATTCCACGTGCGGCGCTGCAAGGGGTTATCGACGCCAATCTTTTGTGGTGCGATAACAAAGCCGACAGTCGAGGCGGCAAGCGCGTAGCGGCCTTGCAGGACTGGCTATCGCGCACGCCAATGGAACGGGCGATACAGTTAAAAGAACTCCACAGTTGTTGGTCAACCGGAAAGGGTGAGCCTCAGACATCTTCGAAGGGCCATACCCCGATGAATGACGCCTATGCCTCGCTGGCGGGTGAAATGTTCGAATGGACGAACCAGCTGATAGGCGAAGTTGCGCGCGCGCAATATGCTGACCGGCTCGCGCGGGCTTTGTTGGTGGGTAAGGAATTTTCTGCGCAATATGGCAAAGCCAAGCAGGCCCTTGGCGCGGTCGATTTTGAAGATATGATCCGGCGCACCGCAGCCTTGCTGAAGCATAACCAAATGGCGGATTGGGTGCGGTTTAAGCTGGATCGGCAGATTGATCATATTCTTGTGGATGAAGCACAGGATACCAATGCGGTCCAATGGGACATAATAAGCGCGCTCAGTGACGATTTTTACAGCGGCATGGGGGTGCACCCCGACAAGACCCGCACGCTGTTCTCCGTAGGGGATTTCAAGCAAGCTATCTATGGGTTCCAAGGTACCGCGCCCGAACGCTATGAAGCGGCGGGCAAATATTTCGCAGAGCGTATCGACGCATCGGGATCTGAGCTAAACCGGCTTACCCTCTCGCAGAGTTTTCGGTCCACAGCGCCAATCCTTGATTTCGTCAATGCCGTCATTGAAGAGGCTGGCCCTGAAAGTTTCGGTGTCAGCGGGGACATCGCGGAGCATTATAGCGAGAAGCCGCAAATCGGGATGGTCGAGCTTTTTGAGCCCATTTGTACAAAACCAAAATCGCAGGATGACGGGGCTTCGGCGGACGAGGAAGAGGATTGGTTCAGCGACGAAAAACGTGCGCTTGCCGAAAAGCTTGCGGATCATGTCAAAGCGCTGATTGACGCAAAACCGTGGCTGGTGAGTAAAGGCCGACCCCTTGAGCCCGGCGATATCATGTTCCTTTTGCGCAGCCGGGGCGAGATGGCATCGATGCTGGTCGCGCAATTGCATGAGCGCAAAGTGCCTGTCGCGGGTATCGACAGGCTGCGTTTGCTACAGCCTTTGGTGGTGCAGGATCTGCTGGCGGCGATCAAATTTGTGCTGCAGCCCAATGATGATTTCAGTCTGGCCTGTATACTTGTGTCCCCCATCATTGGCTGGTCGCAGGAAACCCTCCTCCAATTTGGCTATGTCGGCGACCGCAAAGGTAGCTTGTGGCAACATATTCGTTACCGGCCCGAGCTCACCGAGCAAATGACTCCACTGCGCGATATGCTCGCTATGGCCGATTTCACGACCGTCTATCATTTCCTTGAACAGATTTTATCTGGGCCAATCGGCGCGCGGCGCAAATTCACGGCGCGTTTGGGCAGCGAAGTTCTCGTCCCAATTGAGGAAATGTTGAACGCCGCCTTGCAGTTTGAACAGCAGCATGGCGGGGGATTACAAAAATTTATCGCCTGGTTCGACCGCGGCGACACGGAAATTAAACGCGAAGGTGACAGCAGCAGCAAAGAGGTCAGGATCATGACCGTCCATGGTGCAAAGGGCTTACAGGCACCTGTCATCATTTTGGCAGATATAACGTCAGACCCGACCAAGAAGCCGGACCAATCGGTTGAGCTGTTGATGGATGAGGGGCATCGCACGCCATTATTGCCCATTCGCAAAGCCGAGCAGTCCGGACGGTTGCAGGGCATCATTGAGATGCAAAAGACCCGCGAGCTGCAGGAACATAAACGCCTGCTCTATGTCGCTATCACGCGGGCCGAAGAGCGGCTGATCATGGCTGGATCGCTTGGCATTAGTCGCAAGGGCGAACCGGCAGCCGAAAGCTGGTGTGCGCTCCTGCAAAAAGGGATGGTCGCGCTTGGTTGCGATTGGGAAGATGATGCGCGCTGGGGCAGGGTAATGCGCCATGTCGGGCTAAAAGGGGATTCTTTGGCGGCTTCAGACAGCAGCACTAACGCGACTGCGCGGGCCGAAGCACCCTTGAGTAGGCCCCAGTGGCTCTTTGCGCCTGCGCCAGCGGAGCAACGGCCGCCGCGTCCCTTGGTCCCTTCTCAGATAGACGATGACGATTATGGCGATGCGCCAGCGTCTTCCGCAATGCGCAAGGCGGCAACCCGTGGCAAATTGATTCATGCGTTGCTGGAACGTATTACCGATCATGCATCGCTGCAGAAGGCCGAGCAGTGGTTGAAAGCGCAGACGCCTGAATATGATATGGATCCAGCGCAGATCATCGCCGAGATACGCGCTATACTAAATGATGCCCAATTGGCTGCGTTTTTCGGTCCTTCGGCACGCGCCGAAATTCCACTAGTCGCCGTTGTGGGTGAGACCGTCATCAACGGACGGATTGATAGGCTGATTGTCGAACCAGGGCTGGTGCGCGCCATCGACTTCAAGACGGGTCGTCAGGTACCAAGGGATGAAACTGGGGTTCCGGTCCCACATTTGCGGCAAATGGCGCATTACCGCGCGGCATTACAGGCAATTTTTCCAGGAGCGCGGGTGGAGGTATCCTTGCTGTTCACGCATGCACCGCGTTTTATTGCGCTTTCCGACGCTATTTTGGCACCTTATTACCCCGCCTCCTGACGGGTTAAGCAAAACTATTGCGCATGGTCCTTGCCAGCCCAACGCGGCAAGAATACATGGGACCTACCAAAGGAGATTAACATGGCTACAAAATCCGTAGGTGATAATGATTTCGCCGCAATCGTGCTGGCATCCGGCAAGCCTGTATTGGTCGATTTTTGGGCCGAATGGTGCGGCCCATGCAAGATGATAGGCCCAAGTCTTGAAGAAATCAGCGAAGAGTTGGCCGGTCAGGTTGAGATCGTCAAGCTGAACATTGACGATAATTCCGATACGCCTGCCAAATATGGCGTGCGCGGCATTCCAACGATGATCCTGTTCAAGGGCGGCGAAATTGCTGACACCAAGGTCGGCGCGGCGCCTAAGGCGCAGTTGAAAAGCTGGCTCGAAGCTGCGCTTTGATCGCGCATACTAACTCCGATAATCGGCGTTGATGCTAATATAACCTTGGGTCAGGTCACATGTCCACACTGTGGCGTTTCCAGACCCAAAGCCGAGATCAACGCCGATTTCGATTTCCTTTTGCTGCAAATGACGCGCTACCGGCGCTTCATCATAATCGGCAACGGCAAGTCCGTTGTGCGCGACTAAGGTCGAACCAAAGCGGATGGAAAGCGTGTCGCGGTTCGCAGGCTCGCCGGCTTTACCAACCGCCATAACGACACGGCCCCAATTGGCATCTTCGCCCGCAATCGCGGTTTTTACTAAGGGTGAATTGGCAATCGCCAAGCCGACGCGCCGGGCGCTTTCGTCGCTGGCGGCGCCAGACACTTGGATTTCGATAAACTTCTGCGCGCCTTCACCATCGCGAACAACCAGATGGGCCAATTGACGGCAGACATCACTCAACGCAGCAGCAAAAGCATCGGCTCCAACGTCATCGAACGAGGTCAACCGCGCATTGCCTGCCTTGCCGGTTGCAAATGCGAGCACCGTGTCGCTGGTTGAGGTGTCGCTGTCGACGGTGATGCAGCTGAAACTAGATTGATTGGCCCCAGATAAGAGATGCTGCAGAAAAGCGGGGTCGATTGCGGTGTCGGTGAAGATATAGCCCAGCATGGTGGCCATGTCGGGTGCAATCATGCCTGATCCCTTGATCACGCCCACAATATGCACCTTGCGACCATCGATTATCGCGCTGGCTGTGGCGCCTTTGGCAAAGGTGTCCGTGGTCCCAATGCCATGCGTAACGTCCTCCCAACTGCACGGTGCAGCATCAAACGCAGCGCGAAGCCCGGCCTGCGCTTTGTCGACGGGCAGGGGGACGCCAATCACACCGGTTGAAGACACGAATATTTCCGTCTCTTCGCAGTTTAATTGCGCAGCGACCTGCGCAGTGATCGCATCGACAGCATCTTTGCCACGCTGCCCCGTGAAGGCATTGCTGTTGCCTGCGTTGACCACCAGTGCCCTTGCGCGGCCATGCGGCAGATGCGCGCGGCACAGTTCAACCTCGGCCGAGCAGCACAGATTCTGTGTAGTCACGCCGGCCACGGTCGTTCCTTCATCCAAAACGACATAGGTCAGGTCGCTACGGTCCCAATCCTTATACCCAGCGCGCGCAACGCGCGGCGTTGCGCCGGCGATATCAGGCATGATGGGAAAGGGAACTGACAGTGGAGAAATTGTAGACAAGTATCTGAAACCTTGTAATAATTATGAATATAGGGCGATGACGCGGGGATGTAGCTTGTCGTTTATCTGTTGGCCGCTTTTGGCGCAACCGACAATGCACCCAAAACAGGGCGCTTCGGGATAGACGGATAGGATTTGCCCTCCTATATGCATCAGGCACATAATTAGGTAAAACATGCGTTTACTGATTTATTTACTGGCAATGATGAGCGGATTTTCTGCTGCAGAGGCGGCGTGTCCGGTATCTTCTGCGTCAGCATCAGTGGATTCAGCAGTTGCGCAGGCGTATGTTGCTGCGACTGGGCTTGAAGCTGTTGCCGCTTGCGAACCCGTGGTCCGTAAGACCGCGAAGGCGCGGGCGTCACTTGCACCCGCCGTCGGTGTTGCTAACCCGATTACCGTAACGCCAGATACGCCGGTTGACCGACACGATATCATCTTAGGTTAGGCTTTCTTCGCCCTTTTGGGTGCGTTTAATACCTACCTACCGCGCACCAATCGTGCGCGTCTCCCATATATTTCAAAGGAATTATCTATGCTCGGCGGACTTGCCAAAGCCATTTTTGGGTCGTCGAACGACCGCTACGTTAAATCAATGATGAAGATCGTTGACCAGATCAACGCGCTTGAGGCCGAAATATCGGCCATGGATGATGACCGGTTGCAGGGTCAAACGCAGATATTCCGCGACAGGCTCGCCGCTGGCGAAACGCTCGACGATATCTTGCCTGAGGCCTTCGCTACAGTGCGGGAAGCATCACAGCGCGTTATGGGCATGCGCCATTTTGATGTGCAGATGGTCGGCGGTATTGTGTTGCATCGCGGTGAGATTGCCGAAATGCGTACGGGGGAAGGTAAGACCCTGACCGAAACATTGGCCTGCTACCTCAACGCAATTGAGGGCAAGGGCGTCCACGTCGTGACCGTGAACGATTATCTGGCTCGTCGCGACGCCGAATGGATGGGCCGTATATATGGTTTCCTTGGCCTCAGCACGGGCGTGGTTGTGCCCAACATTCCCGAGCATGAACGCCGTGCCGCGTATGAAAGCGACATCACATACGCAACCAACAATGAGCTTGGTTTCGATTATTTGCGCGACAACATGAAATATGAACGCGCGCAAATGGTGCAGCGTCCATTTAACTTCGCAATTGTCGATGAGGTCGATTCCATCCTCGTTGATGAAGCACGCACGCCGTTGATCATTTCTGGTCCAACAGACGATAAATCAGAGCTATACATGCTGGTCCAGGCGGTCGTCCTTCAACTGGCCGAGGGCGACTATGATAAAGATGAAAAAAGCCGCAATGTGGCGCTTACCGAAGATGGCACGGAAAAAGCCGAGCGTATTTTGGAAGGCGCTGGCTTGCTGACGGGGTCAAACCTGTATGACTATGAAAACACATTGGTCGTGCATCATTTGGACCAAGCGCTCAAAGCCAATGTGATGTTTAAACGCGACATTGATTACATCGTGAAAGAAGGCAAAGTTATCATCATCGACGAATTTACCGGTCGTATGATGGACGGACGCCGCTGGTCGAACGGGCTTCACCAAGCCGTCGAGGCCAAAGAAGGCGTAGAGATTGAGCCAGAAAACCAGACGCTGGCGACCATTACATTCCAGAATTATTTTCGGATGTACCCAAAGCTGTCAGGCATGACGGGAACCGCCGCAACTGAGGCAGGCGAATTCCACGAGATCTACAAGCTCAACGTTGTTGAAATACCAACGAACCTGCCAGTCCAGCGCATTGACGAGGACGACCAGTTCTACAAAAACACGCAAGATAAATTCGGCGCAATCGCCAAGACGATCAAAGAAGCCAATGATCGTGGTCAGCCCGTTCTGGTGGGCACAGTGTCCATTGAAAAGTCCGAGCTGCTCTCGGAATTTTTGGAGAAGGAAGGCGTCAAGCATAGCGTCTTGAACGCACGCTTCCACGAAAGCGAAGCACGTATCGTTGCCCAAGCGGGGCGTTTGGATAGCGTAACGATCGCCACCAACATGGCTGGCCGTGGAACGGATATTCAGCTTGGCGGTAACTTTGAATTCCGCCTTGAAGATGAATTACGTGATATGCCCGAGGGGCAAGAACGTGAAGCCGCTATCGACGCGCTGAAGGCTGAAATTGCGGCCGAAAAAGCCAAGGTGATAGAGGCTGGCGGATTGTTCGTTCTTGCCACCGAGCGCCATGAAAGCCGCCGCATCGATAACCAGTTGCGCGGTCGTTCGGGACGACAGGGTGACCCCGGCCTTTCGCGCTTCTATCTGTCACTTGATGACGATTTGCTGCGCATTTTTGGTTCAGAGACTTTGTTCTCGCGGATGATGAACTCAAGCTTGGAAGACGGCGAAGCGATTGGCGGCAAGTGGCTATCGAAGGCAATCGAAACGGCGCAACGCAAGGTGGAAGCGCGTAACTACGACATTCGTAAGCAACTCGTTGAATATGACGATGTTATGAACGATCAACGCAAGGTTATCTATGATCAGCGCAGCGAGATCATGGATTCCGAAGGCGTCGATGATATCATTGAGGACATGCTTAACGACACCGTGAACACTCTTGTCGGCGATTACTGCCCCGAGGGTACCTATCCGGAACAATGGGACGTTGAGTCCCTCAAGCAAAAATGCGCTGAATTGCTTGGCCTTGCCCCAGATATTGATAGCTGGATACAGGAAGACGGACTTGATCCGGAAACCATTGAAAACCGTGTGTCGGAAATGGCCAATGCCAAGTTCAAAGCGAAGGGTGCTGTGCTTGACGAGGCCGTCTGGCGGCAGGTTGAAAAGAGTATATTGCTGCAAACGCTTGATCATCACTGGAAAGAACATCTGTCCACGCTCGATGCCTTGCGTCAGGTTATTTATCTGCGCGCCTACGCGCAGAAGAACCCGGTGAACGAGTATAAGCAAGAGGCCTTTGGCCTGTTTGAGCGGATGTTGTCCGCCATTCGTGAAGGTGTGACGAAGACGATCGCGACGAATGATTTCCGGGCCGAAGAAGAATTCGTTCCACCGGACTTGCCCGCATTGCCAGATTTTCTGACGACGCATATCGATCCTTTTACCGGTGAAGATAATAGCGACGATATTGATGCTGGTTCATCGGGGTTCGTCACGACAACGATACCGCGTCCAGCAATAGCTTCGGGATTAAACGACCCTTATGCTGGCAATCCGGACCTGCGGCGTAATGATCCGTGCCCATGTGGATCGGGGCAGAAGTATAAGCACTGTCACGGGGCGTATTGATGCGCCAGTAAGGGGAGGGCGCAGATGCTCTGGTTAGCTGGCCTTTTTGGGGTTGTTGCTTTGGTCTACGCCTCGGTAAG
>CALGEE010000438.1 GCA_937881525.1 uncultured Sphingomonadales bacterium
CCGCTTGCGGTCGCGGGTGCGGCGGGTCGCGTCCTCTGATCCGTCGTGATAGGTTCCAAACCACTTGTCCCACGGCATCTCGGCGTTGCCATAGTTACATTCATAATACCGGTGATGCAGTTGGTGGAAAAACGCCCCGAGTAAAAGCGCCTGACGGTCCCGCGCCCAGATTGCTTCATATCCCGAGTGTGAGGACGCAGCGCCCAGCATTAACCAGTAGCCCAAAAATAGCATGTGCACGGGATGGCTGGGCAGCAACAGCACAATCAGGATCGCACTCAGATAGCCGAACGCTTCAATTGGGTGCATCGACATGCCAGACCACGGGCCGGTGTTGACGTTGCGGTGATGCACCGCGTGCACATGTTTGTAGATCGCTGGCTGGTGCAGGGCGAGGTGCACCACATAAAAGTGGAGGCTTTGCCAGAGCGCCAAGACCGGAAACAGTGCGATGAACCAAATCGGATGGGCGCTGAACGACAGGGTGTTGATCAATCCGCTGGCATAAGACCACCGCAAGAAACATTCGAGCACCGACAGGAACGTCGCGCCGAACATCATCGAATAATAGACGTTGTCCCATGTCTGATAGCCGAATTTGAACAGCGCATTCTTGCGTTTGAAATAGGGGCGTGGATCGTATTTCAGGAGCTTACCCTGACCGTCGATCCCGTAAAACCAATGGTGCAGCCCGCCCGCGACAATCAAAAGAAGCAGCCAGTTGCGCACGAACACCCAAGCCATCCAGCCAAAGGCAGGGCCGGCCTGTTCTGGCCCCACAGGTTGCAGCCAGAACGCCACCAGAAAGGCCAGCCCCAGAAAAATCGACCGATCCGAGAATTGCAGCCAGTTCTGCCAGAGCCATTTTGCAACGACGGCTGGTTTGGCAGGCCACAGCCAATAAGGTGCGTATTTGACCGGCAGATCAGGGTGCCAATGCCATTCGCGGCTCATTGGTGCGGGGGCTTCGGTTGGGTCTTTGGGGGGCGTTTGTGCGGTTGTCATGTCAGGGCTTTCGCTGTGATCAACTGTGGAACGGACGGCGCTTGTCCAGCGCCTCACATAACTTTTCGTGCTCACCGGGTTTCATGGTGATGCTGGTGGCGGCATTGGGATAGCTGCCATCCAGAACAGCCGCGCGGTAAGCCTTGAGCCCCTTCATCCGCT
>CALGEE010000439.1 GCA_937881525.1 uncultured Sphingomonadales bacterium
TCCAATGATGGCAGCCGCGATTGCTGCGCGAGTCCATTATCTCGACATCACCGGCGAAATAGACGTATTTGAATATGCAAGCACGCTCGATGCTGCGGCCCGCAACGCCAATATTGTGCTGTGTCCGGGCGTCGGGTTCGATGTTATCCCTACCGACTGTCTGGCTCTGGCCCTCAAGCAAGCTTTGTCGGATGCCTCGAGCCTATGCCTCGGATTCGAGTCGCATTCTCTCAAATCGCCGGGGACAGCCAAAACAACCATAGAGGGCATAGGAACCGGCACCAAGATACGTCGCGGTGGGAAGCTCCGTTCTGAGCCGATAGGATTGCGCGCGCGCACCATTGATTTCGGCAAAGGATCGCGCCTCGCTGCTGCATTTCCGTGGGGCGATGTCAGTACTGCCTTTAAAACCACCGGGATTCCCTCGATCACGGTATATGTCGCCGTAACGCGAGGTTTCCGCTTGGCGATGCTCGCGTCAAATCTGCTCGCGCCACTGCTACGCCTGCCCGCGATCCGAAACCGAATGCTCGCAAATGCCGGTGCGGCAATTGGTCCAGACGCCGCCGCTCGCCAAAATGCCCCGACTTATTTGTGGGGCGAGGTGCGAAATCCGTCGGGACAGATCCGCACTGCGCGCATTCGCACGGCAAACGGCTATGAGGTCACCGTCCACGGCGCGCTCGCGGTGCTTCGGCATATTATGGGTAGGCCGAATTGCGAACCAGGATTTGTGACGCCAGCATTGCTATGTGGCGCTACGCTGATCGAGCAACTTCCCGGTTCCGGTAACATCACATTTGCGTGATCCGGACACCGGATATCCGGGAGCACCGAATAATCAAGGTAACGCCGGATACATCGCATCAGCCAACTGCAGAATTTCCTCTCGGTCGGCGGGCAGCAGGAACTCCTTGTCAATTGCAGCGTCAAGCGACAGTTTGAACCGGCTCAGATATTCAGGCTTGCCTCCGGGATAGAGCCCGGCAAGCGTTTGCACATCGAACGGCTCGCTGGAACCGAACAGCGCGGCCATGATATTTCCGCCATTTCCTGTGCCCGACAATCGCATGGCCGGGACGTCGACCCACGGCGTGCGTATTCCGCCTTGTGCATGGCCACCTGCATCGAGGACGAGAGCTGGTGGCGCATCAGACGTAAGCTTAATGGGTTGCGCTGCGGGCGCTGGCTTACCGGTGACAACCCAGCGGTTCAACGCAGCGAACGCCGCCTGAACGACATAGTGATGCTGCGGGGCAGAGTTGATCGGCTTTGCGACCTTCATTCCCATCAAATTGTCCGAAGGTTTGTAGGCTGCTGCGAGCGCTTCAATAGGTGCTGAACCCGTGTCGATTGGAGCAACTTGGAGCATGTACGTATCTGCATGTGCGGTGCCCGGAATTTCCCAGGTTCGCAGATTTTTAGCATCCGGCTGTCGTGCGACGTAGAACCCTTGTCGTCCGGTGCCGACAAGGTCGGTCTCCGTGATGACTGTGATTAATGGCACCCGCAAGTCCGGCCGAAACTTCACCAACTGAGGATAGCTGGAAATCGGGCCACCGATAATCGAACTGCCATCAAGCGGTGCGGAACCGCCAAAGCGCGAATGGATCAGGAAACCGTCATAAACCTTCACCTTCGGGTCCACAGCATTGACATAAGTGGTGAGGAAATGCGCTGACTGAGACTCGCCCGCAGCAATCACATTTTTGGCAATCAGCGGGCCGAGTATTCCTTTCCCACCCGCGCGCTGAACCAGCCTGCCGGCTTGAGAAAAGATATCGAAAGCAAAGGCATCGCCGGGATGCGACAAGCTTTGATAGCGAGTGGGATTGAGTTTCTTGAGCGACATGTCGGCGCCTAAGCTCGCTCCCCCTTCTATACCCACTTTCTGGGCTGAGACTGCAACATAAGCAAAGCCTGAACGGACGAATTCACGATGCGCCATGAACCAGTCTGCTGGGGCGTCGAGACCTCCGCTGACATTCAGCCATTCGACTATCACCGTACCATTGAATTTCCCAGGATCGGTGGGGCGCATGACGACAATCCGGGTACGGTAGGGTGCCGTCCCCGACACGCGTGCAGTCCATCGCCCATCCGAAGCCAGGGGTTGTGGCGCGGAATAGGAATTTGCCACTCCCGAAACGAAATATTCGTTCGTTGTGTAGCCCAACTTTGCAACGTCATATGTTCCCGTCATCAGCGTCGGCACGCCTTCGATAGGTGCAACTTCGGGCGATTTCGCTTCGGCTGTATCGATTGTAAGCGCCGCCGCCAGCAGCACTCCGGTTATCGCACAAAGAAACTTCAACATCCTGTTCGTCCCAATTTACGAAAATTCATGTCGGCGAAATCACTAATCTACATTCGATCAAATCATTTCAGATGCTTCTGAAAGAATTTGGCGATAGCCGCATAGGCATCCTGAGCCTCGGGCACATTGGCGGAATAGATATAGCAATGCCCAAGCCCCTCGCCGACAATCAGTTCTGACGCAACGTCTGCCTTGAGGAGTTGGTTATGCGTATAAATAGCCGGGCTCATGTCCGATGCGCGCGTGCCAGTGATCACCAACGTTGGTGGAAATTTCGCGAGCACATCAAGATGCCCGGCAGGTGAAACCATCGGATCATTGGCCTCTACGCCCTCAAAATAGGACATCATCGTTTTCATCAACCCCGATGGTGGCTTAGTCGATCCCGCAGGTGGCGGCGGCGGGAATGCGCCGTCCACATAGCCCGCGATATAGCTTGAATCGCCTGTGGCGAAACGCGCCGCTCCAGAGCCAAAAATTCCAATCGCCGCCGGTTGCGGCAGGCCTTGTTTGGGCAACCAAGCGGCCACCTGAGCTGACAAAGCGCCACCTGCAGAACAGCCATAAATCCCGATCTGCGAGGATTTGTAAGTTTTGAGCAGTTCCCGGTACACTGCGGTGACATCCTCAGTCGCGGCGGGGAATTTTGCCTCAGGCCCCTGGCGATAATTTACACTGATAACTTTGTATTTTCCAACAGAGGCAATCGGCAGCGATTCAAGGATCGCGCAAGCATCGGCACAGACCGAAAAACCGCCGCCATGAAGATTGATCAGAACCCGATTGGGCTGGGTTTTTTCGCCTTTGGGAGTGATGACACGGGTTGGCACTCCGGCAATTTTCTGTTCGACAATATCGGCCGGATATCGCTCATGCATCATCTTTACGGACGGGGCTAAAACCATCTCCATGCCCATCCGCATGGTTGCGATGTCGAGATTATCCGGCATCGAGAAAGATGGCATGCCGGCGCGGGCGCGAAGCGAGTCAGCGGCTTCCTTGCTCATAAAGCTCGAAGGCGGCAAATCGAACGCGGGCACATGCACTGTGCCGTCCTTTTCAAAAGTCGGACGGGGGCTTGGCGTGTCTTGCGCCGATACAGGCATTTGTATTACGCTGATGGCGGCCAATTCGAAAAGACCCAGCGTTAGCATTGCTTTGGAAATCTTCATCTTCGTACCTCCGAAATATGTCAGCATCCGCCGGTCATTCACGATTCTGGACAGAACAGCCCGTTAGCAATCGTGATGGTCCCCGTTGAGACATTTGAAATGCCGAGGATAACGCGATTCAACTATAATGCAATGCACACGTATCGCAGCATTATGTGTTTTCGCTGGCCGACTTTCTTACCGCTGTTACAGATCGGAGCCGGTTGCGCGCGTTTGCTGCTATATTGCAATTGCAAACGCGCAAATCATTCGGTAGCTCACCGTCGCTATAGTCAACCATAGCAAACTCAGCCGAGGCGCGTAAAACTCAAGTCGCCTGCAACAATCAAGGTTCGTCCATGTCCAACCTTTACACCCTTTTGCAGACGCGCTTTCCGGAGGATGGGTCGCACGCATTCGCGACCCTCCGCGATGGAACGGTAATCAGCTATGCTGGCGTTGAAGAAGCTTCTGCGCGCTATGCGAACTTACTGGTGTTGCTGGAAGTTCAGCCGGGTGACCGGGTGGCTATCCAGGCCCCAAAGAGCATCGACATGCTGATGCTCTACCTTGGATGTTTGCGTACCGGAGCAGTTTTCTTACCCTTGAACCCGGCCTACACCGCAGGCGAGCTTGATTATTTCATGCGCGATTCCCAGCCTGCTTTATTCGTGTGCGATCCGGCGCAGGAAGAATCGATCCGCGCGCTGGCGAACGCCGCTGGTGTTGGCCGGATTGAGACGCTGGGCGATGCGGGATCGGGAACGCTCGCAGCGCTTGCAGGGAAATGTGCAGCTGATTTTGCGACTATCAACTGCGACGACGATAATCTGGCAGCAATCCTCTACACATCCGGCACTACTGGCCGGTCAAAGGGTGCAATGTTAAGCCACGGAAATCTCGCGTCGAACGCCTTTACCCTGAAAGACTATTGGCGTTTCAACAGCGATGATACGTTGCTCCACGCACTGCCGATCTTCCACACGCACGGTCTTTTCGTGGCAACCAATGTGACGCTGGCATCTGGCGCATCGATGATCTTTCATTCCGCCTTTGATGTCGAGGATGTACTAGAGGCTTTGCCGCGCGCAACGGCGATGATGGGCGTGCCCACTTTCTATATCCGCCTTCTGAAGGAGCCCCGCTTCACAGCAGAACTTGTTGCCCATATGCGCCTGTTTATTTCGGGGTCTGCGCCGCTCTCAGCGGACATTCACCGCGCGTTTTCCGAGCGTACCGGCTACGCAATCCTTGAACGCTATGGCATGACAGAGACAAACATGAATACGTCCAATCCCTATGATGGGGACCGTATCGCCGGAACGGTTGGCCTGCCTCTGCCAGGCGTCTCAATTCGCATCGCTGACCCCGAAACAGGTGTCGTTTTACCGCAAGGGGAAATCGGCGTGATTGAAATCGCCGGGCCCAACGTCTTTCAGGGCTATTGGCAGATGCCTGAGAAGACAGCAGCGGAGTTTCGGGGTGATTATTTCATCTCTGGCGACCTTGGGCTGATCGATGCCAAGGGCTACGTTTCAATCGTCGGGCGCGCCAAGGATTTGATCATTTCAGGCGGCTACAATATCTATCCGGCAGAAGTGGAAAATGCTTTGGACGAACTTAGCCAGGTTCGCGAGTCAGCAGTGATCGGCGTTCCCCACCCTGATATGGGTGAAGGCATAATAGCGGTCGTTGTCCCGGCCGTATCAGGCTTTAGCGATGGCGCTGCATTAAAGGCTGCGCTTGCCGACAGCCTGGCCCGTTTCAAACAGCCGCGCGTGATTGCCTTTGTCGAAGAACTACCCAAGAACACGATGGGAAAAGTCCAGAAAACTGTGCTGCGTGAAGAATTTGCAACGACATTCGAACCACATTGAATGCGCCAGAATGACAATCTAAAAAGGGAACAATAACAGCTATGACTGATGCATCCGCCAATGTCGCAATTGTTACTGGGGCGGCCGGTGGCATGGGCGCCGCCATCGCCAAGGCCTTTGCCGATCTAGGTCAGCCATTGATCTTGTGCGATATCCACGCTGGCCCGTTAGAGGCCATCGCCAGTGCGCTTTCAGGGCAAGTACCCGTTGCTGTGGTCACAGGCGACGTGACAGACCCAGAATACCCCACGCTGATCATCGCCGCCCTTGGTGCTCGCAAAATAGGGGCGCTGGCGCATGCTGCCGGTGTGTCTCCCGCGATGGCCGATGGCAAGCGAGTGTTTGCAATCAACTTCACAGCGACCAAAACCCTTGTCGAGGCGCTGTTGCCGCACATGGCCATCGGCGGCGCAGCGATTTTGATCTCTTCCAATTCTGGCCAGATCATTGCGCGACCCTTTTTCGACAGGGCCTTGAAAAAGGTACTTCGGGGCGATTCATCACTTTTACTCAAGCTGATGTTGCGTAATTCCCGGGCGGCGTATCCGATGTCGAAACGCGCAGTTCAACTCTATGCGCCCGCCATGTCACCAGCATTCGGCAAAATGGGCGCCAGGATCGTATCGCTTTCGCCGGGCATCATCGATACCAAGATGGGTAGGCTAGAACAGAGCGTCGGTCCGGAAATGGACAAGATGATTGCGGTGACGCCACTCGCACGGATGGGCGAGCCGCATGAAATTGCCTCGGTCGTCACCTTTCTCGCATCGCCCGCGGCCAGCTATATCACAGGCACCGATATATTGGTCGATGGCGGCACCGTTGCAGGTATCGCTGCTGTCGGAGGCGTATTGAAGCTTTGAATTCGTGAGACGAGGGGCAAAGCCCCCGCGGTTGGGGAGAGAGTATAATGTCAATTGCTGCGATTACGTTGCTGGCCTTGCTGGCGGCCATTGTCTTGTCGATGGTATCGCGGCTGAACATTGGGCTGCTGGCAATCGGTATGGCCTGGATCATCGGCGTCTATGCGGCAGGAGGCAAACCCGATTCCGTGATGGCAGGCTTCCCCGTTGATCTCTTCCTCACACTATCGGGGGTCTGTTTTTTGTTTGCCATTGCGGAACTGAACGGCACCTTCCCTGTGATGGCGCAGCGGGTGATGGGCGGCACAGCGCGCAGCCGCGTGGCAATCCCGCTTAGCTTTTTTGTCAGCGCGATGATTATTTCCGCAGTGGGACCGGGAGCGATTGCAAGCACTGCGCTGATCGTTCCGATTGCCGCTGCTATTGGTAGACGGGCACATATTCCGCCGATGTTGACGGCTTTGATGGTCGCGAATGGCGCCAATGCGGGCAACCTGTCACCGATCAGCGCAGTTGGCGTTATCGCAAATTCACGGATGGCAGAGGCTGGGTTGGGCGGAAATGAGATAGCCGTGATGCTGGCTAACCTAGGCGCGCATGTTCTCGTCTCGTTGATCGCATGGATATGGTTTTTGCCCAAATTGCGCGCGGCGAATGCAGTCCCGGCAATCGAGGAAAACGGAATCGGGGCTGCCGAGTTTACACGTGCCCATATGATAACCCTTGCGGTGTTGTCGATGTGGATTGTTGGCATCGTGCTATTCAAGGCGAACCTTGCATTTTCCGCATTTGCCGCTGGCGTGGCGCTCATCCTTTTGCGTGCTGGTGATGAAAAGGCGGCCATCGCGCGAATGCCTTGGGGCATCCTGCTGATGGTGTGCGGCGTCGCGACACTCGTTGCATTGGTTCAGGCCAATGGGGGGACAGAGTTATTCAGTGCATTGATCGCCCGCGTGGCTGGAGCGGAATCAATTTACGGCGTTATCGCTTTCGCCACGGGACTGATTTCAACCTATAGCAGCACGTCTGGTGTGGTGCTGCCAGTGTTCCTTCCGATGGTCCCAAGCCTTGCCACCGCCACAGGAGCAACCGAACCGCTTGCCATCGCGCTGTCGATCAATGTCGGCTCGTCTTTGGTCGATGTTTCGCCGCTGTCTACACTGGGCGCTCTTTGCGTTGCAGCGCTCGGCAAGGATGAAGCCGACCCGAAGCTCTATTTCAAACTGCTGGCGTGGGGAATGGCGATGACTGTCGTCGGTGCCGCGTTATGCCAGATTGGCGCGATGTTGTTCTGAACCTGGGCATATAGCTCTAAATGCGCCTAGTCGCGCGGAGCCCGTTTCGTTTCTACCGTTTCCAGCAACTGCCATATGCGTTGATCGAGGGCCTTCGCGGCGGGGCCGATGCCGTCCTCCAGAACCGCTTGCGCCGTTACCAGCAGGACACGGAGTCGATGGTTTTCGGCGTCTAGTATGCTGATTTTCAGGCCCGGATCGCGAGAGGTCGCAGCATCGTGGCATTGACCCGCGATGGACGCTGGTAGCAACGGAACAGCCTCTCCCAAAATCGCGCGGATCGCGGCATTTTCCTCCACCCTCAGTTCGGCGGCATCGTCCACACTGTTGGCGCATATCCGCAATACCATCGCCGACAGCCGCGCCATCGGCGACACATAGGGGTCTTCAATAGCCGGAGCGATGCGATCACGCAGAAATTCTTCCAGCCCGTGCAGCGCGTTGTCGATGCTCAGGTTTCCCGGACTCAGATTTTCGGGGCTCAGGCTTTTCGGAGACATGCCTTTGTCAGTCATCCCATAGCCCCCCGGGTCCGCATCATTTTCAGAATCAAGTCGCGGTGGAAATGCCCGGCGCGAATGCCAGATAACGCCATTGTCATCTCGCGGTTCTTGCCCGAGGCAAAGCCCGACGCTGCTGTGGTCCAGATGACACATGCCTTTACAGCAGTAAATAGTAACCACCAATCGAGCGCGGCGCGGTCTAAGGCTATGCCGCTTGCGGCTTCCCAGCGCGCAAGGCCCTCGTCCAACGGATAATGCCGGGTGATCGGCCAAAACGGATCCAGCCCCCAAGCGACATCTTCCAACGGATCGCCGATATGGCACATCTCCCAATCGAGAATCGCGCTGATATTGCCGTCCTCAGTGAAAAGGAAATTGCCCGACCGATAATCGCCGTGAACGATTGACGCTTTTGCCGGTTCGGGCGGCGGGTTGCGGCGAAGCCACCGCATTGCGCCCCGCACCGCTGGTTCGATCAGCGCTTCATTCTCGTCCAATATCGCTTCCCACCGATCCAGCTCCAGCGCCCAATACCCGCTGGGGGCTGCGCCGTTGCGCAAGGATTCCAAACCGACGGCTTTGTAGTCAATCGCCGCGAGCATCCCAAGGATCGACCAATATTGTTCGCCAATCGCCGTCCCATGCCCGTCATACGGGTCGGTCAGCACAAAAGGACTGCCGGGCTTGCCGGGACACATGTCCATGATGAAGAATGGGCGGTCGAGCCACTTGGCATCAAGCTCTAGGAAATAAACGCCGGGTATCGGTAGCCCCTGCCCCGCCAGCGCGCGATAGACGTTATATTCAAGATCGCGCTCGGCAACGACCAGCCCGGCGGTGGCATCGCGGCGCAGGATCAGGCGGCGGTCGATGGAAATCTCGCCTTCTTTCCATGTTGCATGAAAACGGAAGGTTTCCTGACTTGAGCCACCATAGATGCGGCCCAGTTCGTCTACGACTATGCCGACTGCTTCTGGCATCCTGTGCGCCAGATAGGCCGCAACCTGTGCCTCAAGGCTGCTCATGGCACATCGAACATGCTGGTAAAGCCCGACGGAGTATGACGACCGATGACGAGCGACTCAAAGCAACCATGGCCATTCTGAACAGTTCCATCAGGCAGGGTCAGCTTGACGGTCGAGGTGGCTTGCGCATGTTCAGTGCTCGGTCCGTGCTTCGCACCCGCATTGCTCTCAATCTCGTCATAACCCGTAGCGAGCGGACCTTTGTTGAGGCCATGTGACCATTCCGGATTCATATAGCCGATGCCTGACAGATAAAAGCGCGCATGCGGCTTGATATCGATACGATAACTGCCACCTGTTTCATCCTGTGCTGTTACCACCGCGCTGGCCGGGAAACGAGTGCCGGGGACAAATTCCAAGTCCATTTGCGCGCCATGCAAATGTTCGACCGCGCCGTCATCGCGTACCATCACCGCGCCGAGATTCCAGACCTTGCCGTCTCCGTCTTCATTGACGAAGAAATGCACAATGCGATCCTCCAGATGTGCGGGCAGCCAAGCCCACCAGACCTGAAATTCCTGTGTGACCACTGGCATTTGCGGGTCGCGCAGGCCAATGTGGCGCACGCCCCAGCTGCGGTCGCGCGTTCCAAGCGTATTGGTTTCATTCAGCGTGATCGTCTGCCCGCCCGCCTTGATCCAGCCTGACCAGCGACCCAATTGCGTCATGCGGGTGATGTCTTGCACGATACGCGGGCCGTTACGGCGGGTATTGCGCGGCTCCTCAATCGGCGCATGACGACCTGTAATGGTGATATCTGCCGAAATACCATACTCACTATCGTCGACGATGACACGCAAGACCTTCAGCGGCTCCACCACCTCGACGCGGATCGGACCAACCTGCGTATCCATCCGCTCCATATGCAAATGCCGCGAGGTGTGGAGATTATATTGCCGGTCGCCAATCCGCACGGCAAAGCCCGCATCCATGATATTTAGATGCGGATAAACGCCTAACGCCGCTGCGAAGAACACTTTGCCGTCGGTCGTATACCCGTTGAAGAAATAGCGGTCGTAGAAATTGCGGTCGGTACCCGAAAAGGCAATCGGATCGGGTGTCTGATGGATCGGATAATCATCCGCCTTGCTCAGCATGGGTATTTCCTTTCCGTTAGCGTCCGGTCCAGACCGGATCACGTTTTTCCACAAAGGCGCGCGGGCCTTCCTTAAAGTCTTCGGTCTTGCGCAAGGCTATCATGCGCGCAGAAACAAAGGCTCGGCCAGCACCGTCTGGCTGGTTCCAGCATTCGCGCGCGGCGGCCAGCGTATATTGCACGGCCAGCGGCGCGTTGGCCGCAATGGTCTCGGCGAGTTCAAGCGCGGCGGCCATCGCCTGTCCGGCAGGAACAAGTCTGTTCACCAGTCCAACGCGATAGGCAAAGGCGGCATCAAAATTGTTGCCCGTCACCAGCATTTCATAGGCCAGATTGCGCGGCAGTGCATTAACCAGACGGTGAACACCTCCTGCCCCGGCCATCAAGCCGCGCTTAGTCTCCGGTAGGCCGAACTGGGCCGTCTCCGATGCGACGATCATGTCGCAAGCAAGGCACATTTCTGCGCCGCCAGCCAGAGCCATGCCTTCAACAACAGCAATCCATGGTTTCATGCGGGCGATATAGACAAAGCCGCCAAAGCCGCCGGTTGTCGTGTCCAACTCCCGTCCCCGGCCAGCCGCCACCGCGCCCAGATCAGCGCCAGCACAAAATACGCGTGGTTCGCTGGAATTGAGCAGGACCACCCGGATTTCAGGGTCGAACTCTATCTTATTGACAATGGCATCCATAGCAGCGGCCACTTCCGGGCTAATGGCATTACGCTTTTCGGGACGGTTGAGTGTCACCAGCGCGATATGCGGAGTCAGCAGCTCGAAAAGGACAGGTTCAGGGGCTTCATCAGACATGGAGTGCGTCTTTCAATTTATGATATCAGGCGTCAAAGACAATAACGGTACGCGCCAATGCGCCGGCCAGTATATGCAAATCGGAATAGCGGACGCCAACCACCTTCAACCGGACCGGAACTTCGCGGCCAATCGGTTTGGAAATCGAGATATCCTCAATCTCCATGGCTTTGCCCACTTCACGGCAAACCGCTGCCATCATAGAGCTGCCCTCAAGCCTTCGCTTTGCGTGTCATTATTTTGCGGCAAAGCGAACGCCCGCATCAATGCGGATAGCCTGTGCATTCATATAGCTATTACGACAGAGCTCCATTGCCAAAGAAGCATATTCCTCGACACTGCCAAACCGATTGGGAAAGACAGTCATCGCATTCAGTCGGTCTTTCATTTCCTGCGGCGCACGGTTCATCAGCGGCGTATCGAAAATGCCCGGCAGAATTGTATTGATCCGGATGCCAAATCGCCCGAGGTCGCGCGCGATCGGCAAAGTCATGCCGACGATTGCGGCTTTGCCCGCCGCATAGGCTGCCTGCCCCATCTGGCCGTCTTGTGCCGCGACCGAGCCTGTACAGACAATCGCCCCGCGTTCTCCATCAATCGGCTCCAGCGTTGCTGCGCCCGCCGCGAATCGGGTGATGGTGGCAAAGGTCCCCACTGCGTTCAACGTGAGCACCTGCGCAAAATCGGCGGTTGGGAAAATACTGACGGCACCCGATTCGCGATCCTTGCGGATGGTCGCCTTGGCATTGCCCCCGCCAGCGCAGGAAATCAAAATGCGTTCTTGGCCATTCGTCGCGCGCGCTTTTTCAAAGGCGGCATCCAGGCTATCGTCGGATAAAACATTGGCTTCGCAGAATATTGCACCCGTTTCCGCCGCCGCCATTTCCCCGGCTTCGGGGTTCACGTCAAGTATCGCGACTTTGGCGCCCATATCTCTTAGCGCCTTGACGCTTGCCAGACCCAGTCCGGACGCGCCGCCGGTTACAATTGCTGATGTCGAAGAATCGATTAACATTGAAAGGCCCTTGTTGCATTTCGTTATTATCGCCTTATTGCCGAGGCTATTGTCGAGAGCAAGCGTCGTGACGCTAAGGAGCACATATGGTCAAAAATACGTTACCCGTTGAAGCTATCACCGACCCGCGCACCTTCACCGATCCGGCTGCACTGCATGGTTTGCTCGCCCGTATTCGCACGACCGATCCCCTGCCTTATATTCAGGCGGAGGATTACGCGCCATTCTGGCTCGTCAGTCGGCACGCGGACATCATGGAAATAGAGCGCAACGCCGAGCAATTCATCAATGCTCCGCGCCAAGCCATATTGCCCATATCCTATGAGTTGAAGGCCCGGGCGGCGTCAGGCGGACAGGAAACCATTTCCTATATGCGCAACCTCATCATGATGGATGGCGATGAGCATAAGTCCTATCGCAACATCACCCAGACCTATTTCACGCCCAAGGGGCTGGCGGGCTTGATTGGCGATATTGAAGCACTGGCCAAGGAATTCATTGGCCGCATGGATGGAGCGGACGGTGAGATCGATTTTGCCGATGTCGCCATGGCCTTTCCGCTGCGCGTTATCATGACGATGCTGGGTGTGCCTGCCGAAGACGAGCCGCTGATGATGCGGCTGACCCAGCAAACGCTCTCCAGTCAGGACCCAGAGTTTCAAGCCGAGGGCGGCGCGCGCAAGGCGATGCTGCAGATGTATGATTATTTCATAAAGATCATCAATGATCTGCGCGAAACGCCCAACGAAACACTCGCAAGCGTGGTTGCAAATGCCCGCATTGACGGCGAATTGCTCGCTGACCGCGATGTGTTTGGCTATTTCAACATCATTGCCACGGCTGGTCATGATACGACCAGCTATTCGCTGACCGGCGGCATGCTGGCGTTTTTGCAAAACCCCGATCAATTGGCAAAACTGCGCGCTGACCCAGCGCTTATGCCGTTGGCAGTGGAAGAAGTGCTGCGCTGGACGGCGCCGGTCAAGCATTTCTGTCGCACTGCAGTGAGGGACTGCACCGTCGCAGGCAAGCAGATAAAGGCGGGCGATTATTTGCTGCTCAGCTTTCCATCGGGTAGTTTCGACGAGAAGGTTTACGAAGACCCGTTCACCTTCCGCATCGACCGAAAGCCCAATCGCCATTTGGCTTTCGGCACTGGACCGCATGTCTGCCTCGGCCAATATCTGGCCCGGTTCGAGCTCCAATCCTTTTTCCGCGAACTGCTTGACCGGGTCGAGCATATCGAACTGGCGGGAGAACCGCGTTTTGTTGAAGGCAGCTTTGTCGGCGGCGTGAAATATCTGCCCGTCCGATACACCATGAAACAACAGTAAAGGAGCTTGATTGACTATGCGCACGAACTCGGGCCGGTTGGCCGGCAAAGTCGCAATCATCACCGGGGCCAGCAAAGGCACCGGAGTCGTCATGGGCAAGCAGTTCGCCGACGCAGGTGCCAAGGTGTTGATGGTCGCTCGCAATGAAGACGCGGTGAAAGAAGCGGCAGTTGCTGCGGGCAATGGTGCGATCGGGATGCGCGCCGATGTGACCAACGAAGCCGATGTCGCGGCGATGGTTGACCGCGCGCTCGCCGAATGGGGTCAGGTCGATATTTTGCTCAACAACGCGGTCATTCCGGGCAAGGATTTGCACGTCTGGGAACAGACGCTGGAAAACTGGAACGAGGTGTTCGCCATCTGCATCACCGCGCCGATGATCGCTTCGCGCGAAGTGCTCAAACGTTCGATGCTGGAGCGCAAAACCGGCTCGATTATCAACCTCTCGTCCACCGCAGGCTGGACTGGGATGCCGCGCAAGTCGCATTATGTCTCGTCCAAGGCCGGATTGCGCGCGCTGACCAAGGTGATCGCCACCGAAGCTGGGCCTTATGGTGTGCGCTGCAACTGCCTCGTCCCCGGCGGGATTGAGACCGATTTGTGGACCAACTGGGGCAAACGAATGTCGGCTGAGCAGGGCATCACTTTTGAAGAGTGGAAGGTGAAAGCACTGAGCGACGTTCCGTTGCGCACGATTTCACAGCCCGAAGATATTGGAAATCTCGCCTTGTTTCTTGCCAGTGATGAAAGCCGCACCATCACCGGTCAGTCGATCAATTGCGACGCCGGCAGCATCATGATCGGTTAAGGGAGAACCCGTGTGTCAAAAACTATCGAACAGCGCTTATTGGAACTCGAAGATCGCGAAGCCATTCGCCAAGTCGTATCCGGCTATGGCTATGCGGTAGACGGGCTGAATGCCGAAGCCGTCGGCTCCTGCTATGTCGATACCGGCGTCTATGCCGTTGGCGACATTGGGAAAATGGAAGGCCGCGAAACTATCGAGGCGATCACCCGCGACCCTGGCCATCTTGCTTATGTCGGCGCAGGATGCGCGCATATTGCAACCTCGCCGTACATCATTCTCGACGGTGACTACGCGGTCGCCACCTGCCACACTATGGTCAACATGCACGGCGAGAACGGCTTTTTCATTGGCCGTTTGAGCGCATCGCGCATTGATCTGGCGCGGCAAGACGATGGCAGCTGGAAAATCACCTATCGGCAGAATTACATGCTGAACGGCGATCCTGCGGGCTCGAAACTGCTTGGGCGGCTGAACGAAGGGCCGGCAGCAGCCTGACCGATGAGCGCGCTTTCCGGTATCGCAAAGCTAATGGCAATCGACGCCATTTGCTTGCTTAAGGCAAGACGGGACCGGGCGTGCGATACCAAGGACTGGGACCTTTATGCATCGCTGCACGCGCCCGACCATGTATCAGAAAACGGCGACTATGGCCGCTGGACCAGCACCGCCGAAATGATGCTCTATGTGCCCAAAAGCATGAGAAATCTGACAACATTGCACCAGTCGCACACACCCGACATCACCTTTGAGACCGCCACCACAGCACGCGGCATCTGGGCGATGGAGGGTATGTCGTTCTGGCAGCAGGACAGTGAAGACCATTGGTTTCAGGCCTTTGGCCATTATTTCGAAAGCTATGAAGTGCGCGGCGGCAGATGGCTATTCACCAGCCGCAAGCTCACTTATTATCATACAAGAAAATCCGAAGGCGCGATCTTTCCGCCTAAGATCGACTAAAACCCAATTTTAGGAGAATTCAACATGATAGGCATGACCGACATCGAATATCTAATGGCTGTGAACGAAATACAGCTGTTGAAATCGCGCCGCGACCGCGCGGTAGATACCAAGGACTGGGCACTTTACCGTTCGCTACACGCCGATCATCATGTGTCGCATAATGACGGCTATGAACGGTGGGAATCGGCTGACGTGATGATTGCAAATGTCAAAGATCTGCTCAACGAAACCAAAACATCGGTGCATCATTCGCACACACCTGACATCACCTTTCAATCAGCAACAACCGCCAAAAGCATTTGGGGTATGGAGGATTTGATCTTTGATACTGCAAGCGGTGAATTGCTCATCCACGGCTTTGGTTTCTATCATGAGACATATGAAAAAATCGACGGTAAGTGGCTGTTCAATAGCCGCCAGCTAAAGCGCACATTGGTGCGTGAAAAGCCCGAAAGCAAATAGGGCTGAGTGTCTGACCCGAAATTAAGTTGAGTAGTGTCAGTGAGTTAGCTTGACGCTTTT